>JAUIDY010000208.1 GCA_030428385.1 Rhodothermia bacterium
AAAAAAAAGAGGCAGATGCTCAAATTCGCTCTGTACCTCCGGGGTTGATTGCTGGAAGTGACCGTGATGCCAAGATGGTTGCAATTGCAAGGAAAAACCTCTCCGCTCTGCCACACGGAAAAAGCGTACAGATAAACGTTGCCGACGTATTTACCCTTGGCGGGTTTGAAAACACGACTTTGGTAACGAATCCTCCATACGGGCTCCGAATGGGAGAGGAAAAAAAGGTACAGGCGTTTATTAAATCGTTTGGGGACTTTTTAAAACAGCGGTGTTCAGGGTCGACGGCCTTTGTATATGTTGGGGAGCGAGCGTTGCTCAAAAAAGTTGGTCTTCGCACAACCTGGAAAAAACCACTTGTAAACGGAGCGCTGGATGGTCGGCTGGCCAAATACGAACTGTATTGATGCTTGCCGGCAGCACCAAACGAAAAACGCCGGTCGAATGCTTGGTTCAACCGGCGTTCGATACAGAATAACAATCGCGAATTACTTCGAAAGGGAAGCATTCAGGGTGATTTCTGCATTGAGCAGTTTCGAGATGGGGCAGGCTTTCTTTGCCACTTCCGTCGCTTCCAGAAAGGCGGCTTCATCAGCGCCCGGAATGGTGGCAATCAAGTCAATGTGAGATGCGGTCACCGTAGGTCCCCCTTCACCCGTTTGGAGCGTTACCGTTGCGGTGGCGTCCAACTTGTCGGCTTTCATGCCAGCCTGATCCAGGACATTGGAGAGGTACATGGCAAAACAGCCAGCATGTGCGGCAGCGACCAATTCTTCCGGGTTTGTACCAGGTTCGTCGCCAAACCGTTTACTGAAGTTATAATTCGTTTCCTGAAGGGTTCCGCTCTCCGTAGAAAGCGTACCAACGCCGTCTTTAAGGGCGCCTTGCCAGATGGCAGTTGCTTTGCGTTTCATATTGGGTGAAGTTGAAAGTGAATAGGGGTGGGAAAAATACCAAATCCTTTTGTCGGGCTCGCCTACAAGTACAGGAGGTTCTTGTTTCGATGGACACCCGTAGGAGAAGTGAAAGCGAAAAATAGAGTTAAATTAGATACCTTGAATCCGGCGTCTTTTCTTCCGACCCACGATTCAACGGTCTACTATTGTTTAAGGACAGTGACCAGATGAGCCGGAGCAGAAAAAGCAACAGAGCCATCCGGTTGAACAAAATCGGAGAGCTCCTTTTTGGCCTCGTGCGTTAACCGTTCGAGTCCTTTTTCATCGATCAATTCAGCAGCTGTCCACCCTTTTACATCGGTATAAATCCAGTCCTCCATAGAAGGGAAGCGGGCCATTCCGGTTTGGGATTGGATCTTTATGTTATTAATGCCAGCATCCTCAAAGACCTGAGCCAACGTTACAGTATTGCCGAGGCAGTAGGGGGCATCAAGGCTGGCAGCGACGTCGCGCCCGAAGAGACGATCAAGCAAGGCTGACAAGTTAATATATCCCGGAGTATGAGCGAGTGTATCCCAGACTGCGACGACCAGTCGCCCACCGGGCCGTAGCACCCGCAACATAGAGCGCAAGGCACGAGTGCGGTCTTCAAAAAACATCAATCCAAACTGACAGGTAACAACATCAAAACTGTCGTTTTTGAAGGGCAAGACTTCTGCCCGGCCTTTGTACCACGTCAGCGAAGGTGTTTTGGCGCGAGCGACCGAAAGCATGCCCTCATTCAGGTCGAGCCCAATGACGGAGCCTTCCTGACCTACCCGTTTTGCAAGTTCGCGGGTGAGAACGCCGGTTCCACAGGCTACATCGAGTACTTGCATGCCACGCGCCACCCCTGCCGCATCAGCTAGACGTGGGGCCCATTCCTGGAAAAGGGCGGGGACAAAAAACTCCTCGTAAATCTGGGCAGCCTGGCCAGAGACCTGTCCTTGTTCAGTCTTGCTCATCGATACATGCGGCGTGTTCGTAAAAAAAGACAAAGGGTGTTTTTTACAGAAGCCGTAGAGACAATGCAAAAAGCTCAGTGATGGGAATCGTGCCCGTATTTTTTTAGCGCTGTCTCAACATCTAACTTGGGAGCGCGAATGAGGCCATTACCGATGGAAGTGGCTTCATACGGGTCAATATTGTCTACGTCCCACTGCCGACCGTCTAAATCAAGAACAAGTACATCAAACGTAAAAGCTGTCTCTGAGCGGGCGCGCAACCAGTGCACATTATGGTGCTCATCCGAAATGGAAGAATACGTGCCTGTACCAACTACTTCATCCACCGTTGGTGTAATAACCATGTGGGATTCGTCCTCCTCCACTTTGTCATAATGTCGAAGGTGAAGCGCACCTTTTAGCACATAATGACACGAAACCATGTTGCGGTGGCCGTGTGGGATGATGGCCCTATCGCGCTGCATGCCAAAAATTTTACTATGGAAGGCAAGGTATTCTGGCAAGCCTTCCAAGGCTGGGAAGGTAACTTTTTTTGTGGAGACGCCGAGGTCGGGATAGTTGAAGTTTCTTGTTAACCGTTCAAAATCGATATGGGCAATCAGGTCTTCAAAAGGGACCCGTTCAAAGAGATTATGGATTTGACTTTGCCACATGCGCGGCGTGATAGACCCGGATTTTAGATCCATCGCCATTGCTTGTAAATCATGAACCCACCGGTCGGTGAGTGGACGTACCGGTTGGGCAAACGCTTCTCGGGTGAAGAGCGTCTGCAACAACGCATACGATGCTATGGCGTTAACCAGAGATTGACCGAATTCGCGGCGGTTCATGGATTACAACGGCGATGGATACAAGTACTTTAAGGACCGTCGGAGCGGAGCGGAGTTGTGGTCTATTGCCATTGAAACGCAAAATATTCAGTGTGACCTGTCCCGGTGTTACGGAGCGAATGGGGAATATCAGACTGGATGAAGATAATATCCCCGATAGCCGCCGGTTTGTATTCCTCCCCGAGGAGCATCTCCACATTACCTTGAATCATAACGACAAATTCTTCGGCCCGGTGGGTGTGGGCGGCGTGATTCGTGAGCGCCTCATTTAACGTTGAGGCATGCATTTCAAATCGCTCAAACATGGCGGTGGCGCGGTCGAAGTTTTGGCGACGCCCTCCAATATCGGAGGGGACAAATTCTACATCTTCCCATTCTACCATAAACGATCCGCCTGCCTCTACCCCACGGTCAAGATCCATTGGTGCTTTACTTCGGTATTGGTAAACAAAAAATGTGGCAGGTTCTTCACCCACGTTGGCGTAGGAAAACGTGTCGCCCGGTAGCGTCACGGCAACGCTGTTGGGTCCCATGGTTTTACTGACCCCATTTTGTGTGACGGCGACGCGACCGTCCTTGATTATTAATAATTCTTCCAAGTCTGTATGCTGCATTTCGGTAGTCCTCTCACCCACCGCTAATGTTCTGGAAAGGATTTCTAGGTGCGACAAATCTGTGGTGGGGCCTTTCAAGATCAGTCGGGATTTGGTTTCTGTTCCACTATCCGGGGAAGCCCATGGATACACTTCGGAGACGAGCTCGGAGGTCTGTTGTCCGAAAACAGGGAAAGGGAGTAGTAAAGCAAGGAGGACGAGGGGAAACTTCATGGGTCTGAGGGTTAGGGTGGGGGATAGGTTATAGGTCTTGGGGGTCCAAAACCATGATTTCAATGTTGCGGAAATGGATCGGGTGGCTATTGGATTGGAGCGAGATATACCCGGCTCCCATGGAGGCGTCCACGCCTGCGGCAAGAAGCCGCTGTGCATCGGGTGAGGCTTCATCAAAATGGGGTTGATCGTAAGTAGCGACGATGATTCCGTTGATCGAATGTGTGATGCGTTCGTTGCCCCATACTTCGATCTCAGCGGTGGCCCAATCATCACCCAGGATTACCACCCGACTTGTTGCGCCACAGTTTTCGGTAAATGGAGTGCCGTCGATCAAAACGTGTGAACCAGGAGAGCACAGATTTCCAGTCGTGCGGTCGCCGTCGGGGCCGTTTCCAATCAGGTTTAATTCGACTGAGATAGGAAATTCTTGCGCTTGCAGCATGGTCTCAGGGGCGGGCGAATGAAACTGTATGCCGCTGTCACGAAAACCCCACGTTGGACCACCCGCTGCCTGATCATTAACAAAGCGATAATCCAGCCGCAGCCGAAAGTGCGAAAATGGTTGATGATAGAAAAGGCTACCGAATTGACGCCCGAAATCGCCATATTCGTCATAGGCAACCTGAATCATCCCGTCGTCCACGCGAAAGGTGTTTCCATAATTTTCGCCTAAGGGGTATCCACTGATCTTTACGACCCAACCGTCGAGATTTTCTCCATTAAAGAGGGGGGTCCATTCGCCAATAGGAGGGGATGTTGTGACTGATCTGGGTGTACAAGAGGCGAATAAAGTAGCCGCTATCAGGACACATAGGGTACGAATCATGGGATGAGGGGAAAAGGGGGGCGCTCATACAGCGTTAATCTGAAAAAACGCGCGTAAGAAAGTCAGCTATGAGGTCTATATACTCTGGAGAAAAGTACGGATCATTGGTATGTCCTGCTCCATGAACCACATCGAAACGAACATCAAGCCCGTATTCTACATAGTGGCCTTCTAACTCATGGGTCTGGTTGATGGGGACCTGAATGTCCTGATCACCATGTAGCATAAGAAGAGGCGGGTCGGATTCATCCACATGAAAAACTGGACTCGCTAGTTGTGCCAGGTCCACCGCCTGGTCGAGGGGTTTTCCCAGTAGCAATGCCAATGCTGGGGCACGGACATTTAACCCGTGTGGTGTGGATTGCTCGAGAATGGAAAAGAAGTTCGTGGGCCCATAAAAGTCGATTATCGCTTGAACCGAAGAGGACTCATTCCGATAATCGCCAAGCGTGCCTTCCAATTCTGCATGGTTGTTGGTGGTGCCGACAAGGGCGGCAAGATGACCACCTGCGGAGGCTCCCCAGATTGCGATGTTTTCAGCATTATACCCGTATTTTTCGGCATGGGCGCGTAAAAAGCGGATAGCCGCTTTGATGTCGAAGACCTGGGCCGGAAAAACGGCCTCCACTGAACGACGATAGCCAACACTTGCGAGGGCGAACCCAGCATCCAGGAGGCCGAGTGGAGGATTTGCTTTTGAGCCACTGTGCCATGCGCCCCCATGAACCCAGACAATCAACGCCGGATGATCCGTATGTTGAGGCAGGTAAAGATCGAGCGTGAGGGAGTGATCCCCAACGGTGGCGAATACAATGTCTGCTTCAGTACGTGCTTGACCGTACAAGACTAGGGTAGGAACGAATGCCAGCAACCAACCAAGCAGCATCCACTGGGGGAGGCGAGTCATAAGGAGGGGGGAAATAGGTAGGTATCAATTAGTGTGTGACCACTAATGTTTGATGGGCTGAAAAATCACCAGCTTTAAGCCGCACAATGTAGAGTCCGGAAGCAGATCCTGCTTCTATCCGGGTATTTAGTTCTCCAGCCGAGCGAAACCCCAGTACATAGGCCCGGACTCGCCGACCCAGTACATCGAAAATTTCCACCTCCACCTGGGCGGGTTTGGGAAGCTGAACGCGCAGCGTTGTGTGCCCTCTGGTGGGATTCGGAAAAACGTCCATAGCAACATGCGAAGGCAACGGCACGCGCTCGCGGTCAGAAGGGGTGTTGCGCCAATCTGGTAGCTCATCACGGGTCGTCACCAACTCATGATTGTAGACATAATGGAGATAGT
>JAUIDY010000209.1 GCA_030428385.1 Rhodothermia bacterium
CTATGGGCTTATGATGCAGGAGATTGAGCGGGGTGATTCTGGGCTTCGCTCGTTCTGTTCGGTCCAAGGTTCATTGGTGATGTTTCCCATTTGGCGGTATGGGAGTGAGGCGCAAAAGCAAAAATGGCTTCCGTTGCTTGCCAAAGCCGATGCGGTTGGATGCTTCGCTCTTACCGAACCCCGCCACGGCTCCAACCCAGCGGGGTTAGAAGTCCGCGCCCGCCGGGAGGGCGACAGCTATATCATCGATGGGCACAAACGGTGGGCAACCAATGCCTCTTTGGCTGATCTTTGCGTGGTATGGGCCAAAGATGACGATGGGGAGATCGGAGGTTTTCTCGTAGAGATGGACCGCAAAGGAGTCAGCGCACCGCCCATTCTCGATAAATGGTCATTGCGCGCCGCCATCACCTCGGAGGTGTTGTTTGACCAGGTGCGTATTCCCGCGGCCAACCGTCTTCCGGATGCTATTGGCCTGAAAGCGCCCCTAACTTGCCTCACCCAGGCCCGCTTTGGGATTGTCTGGGGCGTGGTGGGAGCCGCGATGTCGTGTTTTGACGCCGCCCTCCAGCATGCTAAAAACCGCCATCAGTTTGATCAACCCATCGGCCGATATCAGTTGATTCAAAACAGGCTTGTTGACATGGCGCAAGCCATCACGAATGCGCAGCTTTTGGCATGGCGGCTTGGACAACTCAAAGATGCCGGGACCTTGCGGCCCGAGCAGGTATCGCTTGCGAAACGCGCCAACTGCCGGATGGCACTTGAGGTAGCACATTCGGCCCGACAGTTGCTTGGAGGAAACGGCGTCTTGGGAATGTTTCCCGTAATGCGCCATGCTATGAACCTGGAAGCCGTTTCCACTTACGAAGGCACGGATGAGATTCACACGCTCATTGTAGGGCGAGACATTACGGGGATAAATGCGTTTGTCTAGAGGCTGTGTAAACTGTAGAAGAGGCCAACAAGCCTATGTTTTGAACCGAAGTGGGTTCTCTTGCTATAAGTTTGCTCTGGATGAACTCGCCGGATGGCTCTTCAAGAAAATGGTGATCCGATCGCAGGTGTTGTAACCCAGTCCGGTTTCTTTGCGTAGCCCGAATTCCACCCTTGAACCACCAACGGGCATTCAACAATGGATGAAGATATTTTTATTCCGTTAATATTTTTCGCCTTCATTTTTATGACGGTCCGGATGATCTTACTGCATCGGCGGCAGACGTTGGCGAAAAAGTTGGAGGCCCAGACCAGTACTACTGAAAGCGGAAGCCTACGCACGAGTGAGTTGAAGACCCTGATACGCGAAGCCGTCGAAGAAGCAAACATTCCGCTCGTCGAGCGGGTGGAAGCCATTGAGCATTTGCTTGAACACGATGCGCCCCGGCTGTTAGCTGAACCCGATATGCTGGAACCGATCGAAGTCGATGCCTTGCCCGCGTCACCTGTCCGTAAACACCGCACCCGCTAACTATACTCCCCATAGCCATGCCGCCAGAAGCCATTGTTGCCATGGTTGCGCTCGTCCTTGGAAGTGTTGTCCTCGTCACTGGCATGATACTGGGCACCATCAAGGCGCGCTACAAGACCAAAGAATCGAGTCTTCGGACCAGCGACCTCGAGGAAATTATGCGACGGGTTGTTCGGGAAGCCAACGCTCCTCTTATCGAGCGGGTCGAAGCCATTGAGGCTCGGTTGGATGCGCCCCGGTTGCTCACAGAGGGTACGCCTCTCTTGGAGTCGCTAGATATCGAGGGGGAGGAAGAATTGGTTCCGTCTAGGAAAAAACAACGCACGCACTAAACGGAGAAACCTATGCCTGCTGAAGTGATGGTTATTGTCATCGTTGCGATGGCACTTGGCTTGGGATTAATTGGGATGATTTTTGATTATCTCAAGCACCGAAACAAGGTGAATAACAACGCGGGGTCCAGCATGACGACCAGTGAGTTGCAATCCTTGCTCCGGGATGCTGTAGCGGATGCAACCGAACCTCTGGCGGAACGCATCGAATCTATCGAACAGCGCTTGGATCGACAGGAGCGACGGCTTCCTCCGGCGTCATCGGAAATATTTGATCCGTATGAGACCGAAGAACCTGTTCGTACCGGAGCCCGCGTTCGTGGTTAACGCCCTCTCTCCATCATCCGTAAAAGAGCATCCATGCCTGAAGAAATATTTGCCTTAATCATCATCACGATGGCGTTTGGGACCGGGATTGCGATCGCTTCCATGATCTTCACGTATCTGCGCGATCGCAACAAAGCCCAGGCGACCGGCAATAGCATGACTTCAAGCGAACTGCGGCATATCATTCAGGATGCGGTGAAGGATGCGACAGATCCGCTCCAGGCCCGTATTGAGGAATTAGAAGATCAATTCAAGGCCCCCAAGCAATTGGAATCCCGCCAGCCTTTGTTGGATCTGGAGGACTTTGACGAGGAAGTGGAACAGCCCACCCCTGTGCGCCGACGCACACGGTAAGCCATTCCGCCTCTTGTTAGCCAATTAATACGCCCGCAATGGTAGCGGTCATCCACGATGCAAGCGCCCCACCTAGTACCGCTTGCAATCCTAGCTTCGCGATATCGCTGCGTCGTGAAGGGGCAATCACGCCAAGGCCACCGATCTGGATGGCGATGGAGGAGAAGTTGGCAAAGCCACAGAGGGCATAGGCGCCAATGATGAGCGTACGCGGACTTACCGACGCGGCCTCCCGCAATTCACCCAACGAGGCATAGGCGACAAACTCGTTAATCGCTACTTTTTCGCCAAGCAGTCGTCCAAACTCCAGGATGTCCGCTGTTTCCACCCCCATGGCCCACGCGAGTGGGGCGAAGACATAGCCGAAGATGGCTTCCAGGGAGAGGGATTCGAACCGCCCGTTGCTAGCACTGGAGATGACGGCGTTTAAGTCGTACGGCTCCCAGCCAAAGATCGACGGGTTGCCAATAATCCCGAGGATCCAGTTAAACATGGCGATGATGGCAATAAACGCAAGGAGCATGGCCCCAACATTTAATGCCAGCTTAAGCCCCTCTGAGGCACCGTTTGCGGCGGCTTCAATCGCGTTGGCGTCCGGGCGTTCGTCCGATATTTTCACCATGCCCAACGTTTCGGGCTCGCCGGTTTCCGGGACCAGGATTTTTGCCATCACAATAGCGGCAGGGGCGCTCATGATAGAGGCGCTGAGCAGGTGTCCCGCAAAAGCTGCCTGTGCAACAGGGTCATCGCCGCCAAGGAAACTGACATACGCTGCGAGCACACTCCCGGCGATGGTCGCCATGCCACCGGTCATCAGCGCCATCAGTTCACTCTTCGTCATCCGTTCAATAAAGGGACGTACCACGAGCGGTGCTTCGGTTTGACCCACAAAAACATTGGCGGCTGCGCTTAAGGCCTCGGCTCCGGAGATGCGCAGCGTCTTTGCCATGAGCCAGCCCAAAACCTTTACCAAGGGCTGCACGAGACGGATGTGGTACAGCAGCGCCATCAGCGAGGCGAAGAAGATGATGATCGGCAAGACACCAAAAGCAAAGGTGAAGACAAGACCGTCAGCGGCACCGGGCGGCATACCTAGCGATCCAAAGATGAATTCGCTGCCTTCATAGGTGAAGTTGAGAAGCGTAACGAACTGAGCACCGACCCACCGAAAGAGAGCCCGCCCCGGGGTGGTGAACAAGACGAGGAGTGCAAAAACCACCTGCATTCCTATCCCTGCTCCCACCAACCTCCAGTTGATTGCGCGGCGGTTGGATGAGAAAAGCACAGCAATACCTAACAGGACAGAAATTCCAAGGAGGCCACGCAGCAAAAGGACCAAAAAGCTCATACCGCTTGGGGTTGAAGAAAACAGGACAGAGGGCGCTCGTTCTGGCTAAGAACGCGGCAATATACGGGAACGATAGGGGAAGTAGGAACCCCGTTCAGCACGATTCAGCTTGTTGAAGCAAGGGGCAAAGGAGGCAACGCCCTCACAATCATACTATTCACTCTTCCATTCATCATTACTGCGGTCTTGATCAGGTAGCAGATGGTCAGGATCAAGGCGAACCCCGACGACATCGCGGCGATCAAGGGTGACGAAGTATTCGTCCGTGTTAAAGAAGGCTTCAACGGGTACGCGAAGCCGCGTGGTTGACCCATCCTCGAATGATAATTCAAGGTCAGCGGGAAGAAGCAGATCATCCAGGTTCAACAGTTGGATGTAGGTGGTTCCTTCGCTGTTGACTTCCACACCTCCGATCGCTTGGTCGAACGTCGATGTTTCGTAGAACCAGCCGCGCCAGAACCACGACAGGTCTTCGCCGCTGGCGTCTTCTATGGTTCGAAAGAAGTCGGCAGGCTGCGGGTGTTTATACGCCCACCGCTCAATGTAGGCTTTGAAGGCAGGGTCAAAGCGTTCAGGCCCGAGGATGTAGTCGCGCAATATCCGAAGACCCGCGCCGGGTTTGCGATAGCCAAGAAACCCGAGTCCTTCGCGGCGTATCTGGTCGGGGAAGGTGTAGATAGGCTGGTCCGCGATGCGATCCTGCATCCGTCCTCCGATATATTCAGGCGAAAGGCGGTTGGTCCGGGTGGCTTCGTCTCCATAAAAGGCGAGGTTCGAGTAGAAGTTTATAAACGTATTAAACCCCTCATCCATCCATGCATACCGCCGCTCATCGCTCCCTACAATCATGGGGAACCATGCATGTCCAAACTCATGGTCCGTGACTCCAAAGAGACCCTGTTCCCGAGCATTCACCGAACAGAACACAATCATCGGATATTCCATGCCCCCAACGATCCCTGCTACGTTCACGGCCACCGGATAGGGGTACCGATACCATTGCTCCGAGTAGTGACTGATCGAATGGAGAACGTATTCCGTTGATCGTTCCCAGCCCGGCGACCGGCGGGTCCCCAGTCCTTCTTTGGGGTAGGCAGACATAAGCAGGATGCCTTCCCACGAAGCAGCATCCCAGATAAACGCCTGCGAAGCAGCCCACGCAAAGTCTCTGACATTTTCAGCGCGAAACTTCCAGGTCAAGAATTCTCCTGCAGCAGGACGCGTCTCCGGTTCGCCAACCTCGTCAAGCTTAATGAGGGGCACGGTCTCTGCGCTATGTTGCGCCTCCCCGAGACGCTTGAGTTGCGTTTCGGTCAGCACCTCATCCGGGTTTAAGAGTTCAGCCCCGGCTACTACGATAAAATCAGGCGGGACGGTGATCTCTACTTCGAAGGTGCCATATTCGAGATAGAACTCGCCTTGTCCCAGGTACGGCAGGGTGTTCCAGCCTTCCACATCATCGTAGACCGCCATGCGCGGATACCACTGCGCCAGTTCATATACCGTGCCCTGTTCCACCTGAAGCCGTCCCATACGGTCTGCACCATATTCGGGGATCACAAAGCTATAGGCCAACTCGATAGCTAACGTGCCCCCTGGAGGAAGCGGTTCGGCGAGTGCTATCCGCATCCGGGTGTCATCAATCAGAACGGAAGCAGGCGTCCGGGTAGCACCCCGGATGAGTTCAACCTGTGAAATATCATATCCACCCTGCGAAAAAGAACCACGCCACCGCGAAGTAGGGGGCTGAAGGCGGGCGCTGCGGCTGTCTCCCGCAAAAA
>JAUIDY010000059.1 GCA_030428385.1 Rhodothermia bacterium
AGCGTCCCCGCACCCTGTTTCGTCTCACACCTGCGGGTCGGCGTGCGTTTGAAACCTATCACCAAACGATGCGCGAGGTGCTACGAGCCATCGATACCACTCCCTAACTGAATCAACTGATAGGGTGTCTCCGCTGGAACATGCTGTTCGAGGTAGCGAGGTGGTTCAGGAGTGATAATAGGCCCCTTTGGGCGGGGCACCTAGCAGCGGCATGATGGCCTGCATGTCTTCCTTGGGGAAATTCGCCAGCGACTGTTGATGCGCGGCGACGGAAACCCATCGTTCCAGGATCACAAACTTGGTCGGGTTGTCCTGGTGGCGCAGCAATTCGCACGACACACAGCCTTCCGACCCGGCGATGTGGGGCAGGATTGATTGCAAAAAAGCGTACAGGGCGTCTTCTTTTCCCTCAGCAGCTTCAAACTCGTTGAGACGGGTAATGGACATGGCAGGGCGTTGTTTTCGGGTTTGCGGGCAGGCGACACAGGAATCGATTACACCTCAAAGCCCCATTTCTCCACATCCACACCGAAGGTTTGATGCAACTGGCGCATGTCATCGCGTAGTACCCAATGAATATAGGCGCGCTCGGTGTCCGTTAATCGCCGCTTTCCCAGGGCAGCTTTTTGGAGCCATCGCTTCCCGGCTTGGCGGACGGGTTTAGGCAACACGTTAAAGATTCCGCCCCGCCGCAAGCCATCCAGTCTTTTTTCGTACGTGTTTTTGACCTTGGTCTCATTCTTCACGGCATAGGCTTCCGGGAAATAAGTCGCCGACAGCCCAAGAAAGTCATAAACCGCTTGCAGCGCCTGTGCAGGCGTCTCCTTGAGGGTGTCAAAATCGAGAAGCAGGATGTCGTCCGCAGAAAAAAAGCGGGTATATTGCTCAAGCTGAAAGTAGTAGTTGCTCATGCAAAGGAGCAGGGTATCGGTGATATGCAACGGCCAGTTTGGATCCTTGGCCATCATATTATACTGGGATTCGATACGGGCAAAGGGATCGCGGATGATATACACAAACCGGGGTCGGAGGCCATACGCCTTGATGCGCTCCGGGACGCCGCGCTCGCGGGGATATTTGGTATACCCGGTCGAAGCTTCCATCGCATAGCGGTGCACAGAGGGATCGAACGACCACAAGTCTT
Organism: Rhodothermia bacterium; assembly: GCA_030428385.1. Taxonomy (GTDB): domain Bacteria; phylum Bacteroidota; class Rhodothermia; order Rhodothermales; family JAAAOL01; genus JAUIDY01. The sequence goes on from JAUIDY010000059.1 coordinate 1,145, forward strand.
CATACTGCGCCACCACCCGTTGGTGACCCTGCCCCTGCGAAAAAAACTCCGGCTCCTTCACCGCCGCCGCGCAGAGTTCGGGATGCCCTTCCAGGTAACTGTACAACGAAGTGGTCCCGCTTTTCATAGCCCCAATAATCAACACATAGGCATCAGGCGGTATGGGGTGGGACATTGGCAAGGCAGGAAACGAGAAGCATAACAACGCGCGAAAGATACTGGCTGCTAACCCAGACCTGCAAAAGGCAAACGGGGTCCAACTAGCACCACCGAAAACCGCATCCTATCTTGCCGCCGGTCATTTTATTCACCCCATTCCCCCGTTCTATGAAATACGTATGCCTGTTCCTTGTGCTCGTGCTGGGCCCCACTGCCAGCGCCTTCGCCCAATTCCAACCCCCGCGCTCCGATGAAGAGGTGGGCTACCACCAGTGGTGGTACGACCGCGGGCCGGGTGTGCCGCCGCTCAACAGCCCCGATGCGAAGGCGCTGCCCCGCATCGCCGTGCAGGGCAACCGCTTCGTCGATGCTGAGGGCGACACCGTGCTTTTCCGGGGCCTGTCGATCTCCGATCCCGACAAGCTGGCCAACCAGGGCCACTGGGGCAAGCCGTACTTCGAGCAGGTGAAAGCCATGGGCGCGATGATCGTCCGCATCCCCATCCACCCGATTGCATGGCGCGAACGCACGCCCGAAAAATACCTGGAGCTGCTCGACGAAGCCATCGCGTGGTGCACCGAACTGGGCATGTATGTCGATATCGACTGGCACAGCATCGGCAACCTGCACATGGAACTGTACCAGAACCCGATGTACGAGACCACACAGAAAGAGACGTACGAGTTCTGGCGCATCATCTCGCGGCGCTACAGCGGGCACAACACGGTGGCGTTTTACGAACTGTTCAATGAACCGACCGTGTACCGCGGGCAGTTGGGCAGCGCCTCGTGGGCCGACTGGAAAGCCCTCAACGAGAACATCATCGGCATCATCCGCGCCTACGACACCGAGACGATTCCGCTGGTGGCGGGCTTCGACTGGGCCTACGACCTGACGCCGCTGCACCGCGACCCCATCAACGCCGAGGGCATCGGGTATGTGACGCACCCGTACGAGCACAAACGCACGCAGCCGTGGGAGCCCAAGTGGGAAGAAAACTTCGGCTTTGCCGCAAACCGCTACCCGGTCGTCGCCACGGAGTTTGGCTTTGGGGTTCGCCCCGATGACCCGACACCGATCGAAGAGCATGAATATGGCAATGCCATCATCAACTACCTCGAAGGCAAAGGCATCAGCTGGATGTGTTGGGTCTTCGACGCCGAGTGGGGCCCGCGCATGATCCGCTCGTGGGAAACGTACGAACTAACCGGCGGCGGCGAGTTCTTTAAGATGGCGCTGCACGGGGAGATTCAGGATTGAGTATGGGGGTGTTCGGGTTTGGGAGTATGGGGGTGTGGGCGTTTTGATTTTACACGCACACTCCCACACTCCCTAACACCCATACTCCCATACCTAACCTACTTGAGCAGCGTAAAGGTGCGGTGCAGGCGCTCGGTGCCCGCTTCGAGGCGGTACACGTACACGCCACTTGCCAGCGTGTTTGCGTTGAACCGCACCGTATGCTCACCCGCCGGGAAGTGGCCTTCGGCGGCGGTTGCGACGAGGCGGCCTTGCAGGTCATACACCTTCACCGTTACCTCGCTGGCTTGCTGGAGGGCAAACGGAATCGTGGTGCTCGGATTAAACGGGTTCGGATAGTTCTGCTCCAGCGTGAAGCGGCTCGGCAGGTCATCGGCGCTTTCATTGGATACCGGCGCGTTGGGCTGGATTTGCAGGTTTTCGATGATCCAGCCGGGGCCGCCCGTTCCATCGGCATCAGCGAAGAGCCGGAAACGCAAGAACATCACCTCGCCGGGGGCAAAGGTATCGTGCAGCCGCAGCTCGTGGCTCACCAGCAGGCTTTCATCCACGTTCCCCGAGTTAAAGGCCGAGCGCCATCCGTCGTCGAACCGATGGTCATAGCCATCGGCGAGTGGAATCCAGGTGGCTCCGTCCAAGGACCCTTCCACCACCACATAATCCCGGAAGGAGGGGCTGCCAAAGGCGTCTTCATCGCTGAAGTCTCCCGGCTGGATCATGGCGATGTCTTCATAGATCACCACCGCGTCGTCCGGGTTTTGGGCGATGAGGATGGGGGTGCGGAGTTGGTAGATGAGTTCGGTGTCGCTTGGATAAGGCGACGGGGTGGTGGTGAGCACACCATTCCGGAAGGCACCCAGCACCGCACGGACACCCTGCGAGAAGCCGTTCCCCGTGAAGTCGGCGTTGTTTCCGTCATCGAAGTCGTTGGTATACGACCGCTGGATCTCAACGGGCGGAAAGGCGGTCACGGGCGCGTCAAACGAGAAGAAGGCGCGTCCGTCTTTAAAGGCCGCTGCGCTTACAACAACATCGGTGGGTTCGGAGACTTCAAATGGCAATGTCACCAGGAACTGCCCGGCGCTTACGGCCTCCAGGCTGGCTTTTTGGGGCACGCCATCCACGGCTACCGCCAGCGAGTCATAGGCAGAACGGGCGCTTACTTGCAAATTAAACGACCCGCTCGGCGAGAAGCTGGCCCCATCGAGTCGAGGTGCCCGCACGACGTCGGGGTAGGCGTAGTCGGCCAGTTCGGGCAGTTGCACCGACCACACGCCGCGTCCGTGCGTGGCCACCACCACGTGGTCGTCCACAATAGAAAGCTGCCAGATGGACGCCGCCGGGAAGCCTGTTTCGGCCCGTGCCCACGTCTGCCCGGCATCGTCGGAGATAAAGAGGCCAATTTCGGTGCCAAGCCAGATAACATTGGTGTCAAAGGGCATCACCAGAAGGTCATAGGTGGCGACGTTGGGGAAGCCGTTGTCGCTCACGAGGGTGCTGGTGCCCTGGAAGGTGCCGGACAGGTCTTCCCATGTCTGGCCGAGGTCGGTGGTGCGCAGCAGCTTGGGCGTGCGGATCGAGAGGTCGTTGCCTGCACGGGAGGCGAAGAGCACAAAGCCCGTCTCGCGCTCGGTGGGATGCGCTGCCATGCCGCTCACCGGCGACGAGACACCCGCCAGGTTAGGCGTGGGCGCAAACGACAGGCCGCCGTCTTCGGAGAGGAAGATGTTAAACCCGTTGCCCATGGCCCCACCACTCCACACAATCTGCGGATCGACCGGCGAAATAGCCACGGGAATGCGGTTGGTAGCGGTAAACCAGCGCCCCGTGTCCTCCATCTCCGCCAGCCGCCAGTTCGCACCAAAGTCGTCGGAGCGCCAGATGCCGGAGTTGCCCGTGACGAACAGCAGGTCGGGGTCGTTTTGCACCTTCGAGATGTTGGTGATGAACTTACCGCCCGCCGCAGCACTGCCGGTGTCGGTAAGGCCATTTACGGCGGCGTTCCACGACCGCCCGCCGTCTAGGCTGCGGTTCAGGCCGTTAAACTGCGTACCACCGATGATGAGGTTCGGGTCTTCGCCGTGCCACGCTACGGTAAAGCCGTCGCCGCCCAACTGTGGGAGCCACGAGGTGCCCGGGGCAGCGTTGATGCCACCGGGCGACCGCCAGGTGCCGTTGTCCTGCATGCCCCCGATAAATTCGGGCGCGCCGGGGCGCTTATCAGCCCCGTAGAACTGCGTGGTGTTATAGCCGCTGGCAAACTGGGTGGCTTCGAACCAGATGGTGCCACCATCATCGCTCCATGCCACCCCGCCGTCGTTGCCATTAACGATGCGGAAGGTGCCTTCGCCGCTAACACCCGTGACGATGGTCAGGTTGTGGTGGTCGGCATGCACGGTATTGCCTAAAACGGTAGTGTTGCGGCCTGGGCTTGCACCCGCGGCTCCGGCCACCGTTACACGCACCATCTGCGTCTGACCTGCCGCAAAAAAGATATCTTCATCGAAGGGGTGCACCGCGACGGTGTTGTCGTACCAGCCCTGTCCGCCGAGCCAGTTCGGTCCGCCATTCGGTTCATTCACCACGGCCCACGTCTCGCCGAAGTCATTGGAAAGGTAGACATCGGTCGTTGCACCGCCGTTGTCAACAATGGCATACATGCGGTTCGGCGCAGACGGCGACACGGCCATTTCTATCCGGTTGCCGCCGTTGAAGGAGCTGAGATTTAATGTCTGCCGCCACGTCTGCCCGGCGTCGTCCGATTTGTATACGCCTGTGCTGTTCGAGGTGGCATATTGCAGGTTAAAGTTGGTTGGGTCAGCTACAATCTGCTGCTCCCGGTTGGGACCGCCCGCGCTCACCAGCGTCCAGGTAGCACCTCCATCAGCAGTGCGGTAGATGCCGAGGTTGTTGGCGGCCACGACCACATCGGGGTTGTTGGGATCGACGATGAGGCGGTTGACCGAGCGGAACTCGTCGCGCCCGGACGTCGACGCCAGTTGCTCCCATGTTTCGCCGCCGTCGGTGCTTTTCCAGATACCCGCCCCGGCGACGGCGTCGGTGTTAAAGAAGCCTTCGCCTGTGCCCAGGTAAAAAATGTTGGGCTGCGACTCGCACTGCACCACCGTCACGGTGGCGAGGTTGGGTAGTTCTTCCGTGACGTGCCGCCACGTGCGGCCTGCGTCTTCGGTTTTCCACACGCCGCCACCGACAGAGCCTGCAAACCACGTGTTCAGCGAGGCATCGCGTACATCCACCACGATGCCACGTGTGCGCCCGCTCACGTTGGCGGGGCCGCGCTCCACCCAGTCGAGTTGCCGGTTGGCCCAGGTGCTGTTTTTGGCGAAGTCAAGCGTCTTGGCCTCTTTCAGCACGTCATACTGATACCCCACTTCATAGCGAGGCTTTTCGTCCCCGAGAAAGGTGCGGATCTGCTGATGGTACAGCGCAATCTGGTCTGGCCCGTCTGATTTGGGCGCTTTGGGGTCGGTGCGCTGCGCCCGGAGTTGTGCCTTCCACGCCGACGGGGTGATGACCTCCGCTTCTGTTGTTGGTTGGTCGGAGGACGTGCCCGTGGGAGCGACGGCAAGCACGAGGAATACGAGTAACGCGGCGAGCAGGCCGCCGGGGATAAAGAGCTTTTTCATAGGTCAAGAGCAGATAAAGGGACCAGCAAACACGGTCGTCGTCACACACGCCATGCGCAACGGGCGACTCCAGAGCGTATTACTCGGCCATGCGGGTGCCGGTGTAGACATCCACCAGGTAGCCCGACGGTGCGCCGCCTTCGGCGGGCACGTTGCCAGGCGTCAGTTGGATTTGCAGGTACTGGTTGTCTTTCCACGTCACCGTCCCCTGAATGGCTTGTTCTTCCATCACCACGGTTTCATCGGCCAGCGTATAGACGAAATAGCTGCTCTGTTCCAGCGGTTGTTGGGGTGTCTTGGGCGTTTGGTGGAGGACCAGAATATGCGTGACGGCCTCGTTGGGGATGTACGTGATGGCGGCTTCGGTGCCATACCGGTCGGCGGCCATCTGTTCGAGTTCCTCCATCGGGACCTCCGTGTCGGTCCGGTCCTGCCCCTCATTGGAAGATGCACATGCGACCCAGAAAAGACAGGCTACAAGCACAAGCAGGTGGTAAGAGATACGGGTCATAAAACCAGGAACGAAAGGGAGGGGAGGTTACGGGGGCGGCCATAGCCGCAGCGGCGGTGGTCGCAATATGCACCCTGCTTGGATGAAGTTCCACCCTGGTCATGCAAAAACGCCCCCACCAGCATCGCTGATGGGGGCGTTTCCACCGTTAACGGTGAGGTCTGTCGATTCCAGCTTAGCGGATCTCGATGCGGCGGGGTTTGCTTTCTTCGGCCTTCGGCACGACGATCGTCAGCACGCCGTCTTCGAAGTCCGCCGTGATGTCCTGCGTGCGGACCGTCTGCGGCAGGGTGAAGGCGCGGTAGAACCGTCCGTACGAGCGCTCGACGCGCACGAACTTTTTGTCTTCCTGCGTTTCTTCCATCCGGCGTTCGCCGCTCACCGTCAGCGTGCCGTCCTGGTAGTTGATTTCAATTTCATCCTTTTTCATGCCCGGCACGTCGGCATGCACGATGTAGGCATCTTCCGTCTCGGAAAGGTCTACACGTGGCGACCACGCAACGGAATCAGTGTTGTCGCTGTTGCGAACCGGAAAAATGTTCTCGAACAAGCTGTCGATTTCACGCTGCAGGTGACGCATTTCGGTGTGGGGTGAGAAACGAATCAGGTTGGTCATGGCTGTATGTAAGATCTTGTTATGGAATGGGTTGTGTAGTGCTTGGGTGTTAGCAAGCGCTATCCATTCCATTCACAACCAGGGTGCCAATCCTGTTGCCTTGCCATTTCGACAAACATCCTTGCGCGGCGTTGTCAGGCTGTCGCATGCGCTTGTCAGGATGGCAATCTCCGTGCTTTCAGATTGACAGGCTGCCTGTCGGACGTGCATACCCGTCCTGCGTTTTTGGCGGACACGGGTCAGCAGGGGGCGGGCAAAATGCGTCCGCGGGCTTCGCCGAAACCCACGCGGTAGCCATCACCCTGCGCGTAGCCCTTCATCACTACGGTGTCGCCGTCTTGCAGGAAGGTGCGCGTCTCGCCCGTGGGCAACACGATGGGTTTGCTTCCGCGCCACGTCAGTTCCAGCAGGCTTCCGTAGCTGTCTTCGGTGGGGCCGCTGATGGTGCCCGAGGCGAGCAGGTCGCCCGAACGCATGTTGCACCCACTCACGGTGTGATGCGCCAGTTGCTGGGCCATGCTCCAGTACAGATGCTTGAAGTTGGAGCGACAGATGGGGTGCGGCGCGTCCATCTCCGGCGTCTGCAAACCGACTTCCAACTGAATGTCGAAGGCCCCCGGATGCGGGTGCTGCAAATACGGCAGCGGGGCGGGTTCTTGAGTGGGGCCCGGTACGCGGAAGGGCGCGAGCGCCTCCAGCGTTACCACCCACGGCGAAACGGTGGTGGCGAAGTTTTTGCCAAGGAATGGCCCGAGCGGCACATATTCCCACTTCTGGATGTCGCGGGCGCTCCAATCGTTCACCAGCACGAGCCCGAAGATGTGTTCCTCGGCGTCGGCCACGGGAATGGGCTCGCCAAGGCGATTGCCGGGGCCAACAAAAAAGCCCATCTCCAACTCGATGTCGAGCAGGCGGCTGGGGCCATACTGCGGCGGGTCGTCGCCCGGCTTGGTTTGCCCACACGGACGCCGGATGTCGATTCCACTGACCACGACCGAACTGGCACGCCCGTGATAGCCCACTGGTAGGTGCAGCCAGTTGGGCTGGAGGGCATTGTCCTTGCCCCGAAACATGGTGCCCACGTTGGTGGCGTGCTCGCGGGACGAGTAGAAATCCGTGTAGTCGCCAATGGTGGCGGGCAGCAGCATCTCTACCTGATCGAGGCGGTGAAGTGCAGCCTCGCGAACGGGCTCGTTGTCGCGCAGGGTCGCGGTTTCGGCGGCCAGCAACTCCTGAAGCTGCTGACGGACAGCCTGCCACACAGGCCGTCCCAGTGACATAAACGCATTAAGCGACGGTTTGCGGAATGGCTGGGCGGCCTGTACCTCTTCCACCACGAGCAACCCGGCCTCGACCAGCACGCTGCAGTCCAGCACAAAGTCACCAATCGCCACGCCTACACGCGGCGGTGCCCCTGGCGAGGGCCGAAACACACCATACGGCAGGTTATGAATGGAAAAGTCGGAATCGGACGGTATAGAAATAAAAGAAGGAGTGGTCATAGGTATCTGTTATTCAGGTCAGTACATGTTGCGTTGGAACAGGACCGGTTACAACCAGCCCAGCGCCTGTAAGTCTTCGCGGGGTTCGTCGAAGCTGCAACTGCCAAAGGAGATCGCCAGTGAGGAACGGGCCTCTGCCAGCGTTTTGGTGTCGATCCGTAGGTCACGGTAGTGCAGCGCGTCGGCGTCCACGCGGAAGTGGAGGGTGGATTCATCCAGCAAAAGATCCCGCAGCGCATCGGCGTCGAGGCCATGTGCCTGGGCAAGGGCAGCGCCACCAAACACGTTCAGGAAGCCGTGCATGCGTGTGTGAACGCTGTCGTTGTAGTGGCGCACCGGGTGATGCAGCCCTGCGGTGGCCTTAAACGGCACCCCGGCGTTGCGGCACGCGATGATGGCCTCGGCGACATGCTGCGCTGCGGGAAAGGCCGCCGCCTCTACCCCACCCATCCGCAACTTGAGGCCCAGCGTGACCTCCTGGGTTTCGTTAAAAGCGCCCAGCGCCTCCAACAACGAGGGCAGCACATTGGGCAGGGCACCGTTGAGCGGGACTTCGTAAAACACATCGTGCGGAAAGTGGGAAGCAGCAGCTTCGAGAAACGCGAGTTGTTCGGCGGACGTGGTGCCCAGCAGGTCAGCGGGGAAGCGCACCTCCATCATATCGGCCGCAACAGAGGCGCCGTGCTGGGCATGAAACGCCGCGATGGTTTCCATGTCGGCGCGCAGGGCTTCTAAAAAAGCACCCGCCTCCGCCCCGCCTGTGCCCAACACCGAAAACCGAAAGACCGGGTTGGCTTCGAACAGCGAGGCATAGGCGTCCAACTCGGGCAAGCGGCGAATGGGAATCACGAACCGGCTCAGCATCCACGCGTCGGCGCCCTGCCGGTACCGGGCGAAGTTGGTGATGGCTTCAGGCAACGCGAGGGCGGCAGGGGGAAACAAGCCCGCATAGTCGATGATGCCTGTCATTAAGGCCCGCAGGCTGGAAGAGACCGGCGTGTCGGTTGATATCGTCATGGTGGAAAAGCAACTTTTTATGGCGTCGACCCTCTTGGATCAATGCATGCAGGAGAAAAGAAAGAATGTGATGCTGCGTAAGCGTGCTACTGCAAGCGGTTCCGCCCAAGGTAAATCCGATGGAACTCCACAAAAAAACCTTGTGTGAACCTTTGAAAGACCATAGCTTACAATGATTTTGCGGAACGACTTCCGGCCGCTTTTTTGTCGGCCCGTTCTGTGAGCGCTTTCAGCGTGCCTTACCTACCCACCTTTATCATAGCGTACCAACAACGTCATGAAGCGATTCCCCATCTTTTTCGCATTGCTGCTTAGCGGTGTCCTGCTTATGGGTGCCGATGGCTGCTCCAGCGATCCCAATGTGGAAGGTGCCAAGCTGGACCTTCGCAACAAAGACTACGACCGCGCGCTGGAAAACCTCGACGAGGCACTGGCCCGTAACCCACAAAACGCCGAAGCCTATGAATTGAAGGGCCGTGTGCTGCAGGAGCAGGCATTTGAAATGGAGGACGTCGCGGCCCACAGCGAAGCCCTCACCGAGATGCTCGCCGCCTACCAGGAAGCCATGACGCTGAATCCTGAATCGGCGGGCGACATCCAGAGCTACCTCAACCTGGCTTACGTCAACGAATTCCAGCGGGGCATCCAGGCCTTCAACCGGGGCCAAAACAACAATGACAACGCCGAGTTCACGGCGGCGGCCACCTACTTTGGCAACAGTGGCACCATTGCGCCCGACTCGGCCGGGGCCTATGCCAACCAGGCCTATGCCTACATCAATGCGGGTGAAACCGCCAACGCCATCGGTCCGCTCGAAAGCGCGATTGAAAAAGGCGACACGCAGCCGGACACCTACGTGATTCTGGCTGACCTGTACCGCACCACCGAACAGATGGACAAGGCCCTGGGCGTGTTGCAAACCGCCAATGAGATGTACCCGGAGAATGGCGACATCGCGGCGCAGTTGCTGAACGCGTATGTGGTAACCGGCCAAGTCGATGAAGCCATGGCGGCCTATCAACGGCAGGTGGACGCCGACCCGGAAAACAAGCTCTACCGCTACAACTATGGCTCCCTCTTGCTCTCTGCAGAAAATTATGACGGGGCCATTGAGCAACTGACGAAAGCCGTGGAACTGGATCCGGCCTATGCCAGCGCCCATTACAACCTCGGTGCTGCCTACGTGAACAAAGCCGTCGATATCAACGAAACCATCGGCGCGATGGACGACGACCTGCGCGCCAACCGGGGCTCGATGAGCGACGCCGACATTGAGGCCAAAGAAACCGAAATGGAAGCCATGGCCGAACAGCGCAAGGAACTCTTCGCGAATGCCATCACGCCGCTGGAGCAGGCCAAGTCGCTGTTTGAAGCGGCTGGCGAAGACGCCAGCGCCGTGTGTCAGGCGCTTTTCTCGGCCTATGTACAAACGGGCGAGCAAGAAAAAGCCGAAGCCCTGACCGAATGCACGGGCTACGACCTGAACTAAGCCCTTTGGTTTGAGTGTTTTGCAAGCCCGGGCTTCCTCGTGAGGCTCGGGCTTGTTTTTTATACCGGTGTTGGTAACATGGGGAGTATCCGCCGCACCAACACATCCACGTTTATTCACCGCATCTCGCTCTGGCTATGCAAGTCCCCGCCACCGAAGAACGCACCTATCGCTTTGGCACCCTGGCCATCCACGCCGGGCAGGAACCGGACCCCACCACGGGCGCCATCATGACCCCCATCTACCAGACCTCCACGTATGTGCAGGAAGGGCCGGGCATCCACAAGGGTCATGAATATTCCCGCGTGACGAACCCGACGCGCACCGCGCTGGAAGGCAACCTCGCCGCCCTCGAAGGCGCGGCGCACGCGGTGACCTTCGCCTCGGGCGTAGCCGCCATCGACGCGCTGTGCAAAAGCCTGCGCCCCGGCGACCATGTGATCGCGGTGAACGACCTTTACGGCGGCACCTTCCGCCTCTTTAAACAGGTCTTCGAGCCGTTCGGCCTGCAGTTCACGTTCCTCGATATGCGGCAGCTAGACGACGTGGCTGCGGCGATCCGACCGGAAACGAAGCTGCTGTGGCTGGAGACGCCAACCAACCCGCTGCTACGCATCGTGGACATCGCCGCGCTGTCTGATTTGGCGCATGCGCATGGTATTGATGTGGCGGTGGACAACACCTTTGCCTCGCCGTATCTGCAGCAGCCGCTGGCGCTGGGCGCGGACCTGGTGATGCACTCGACGACGAAATACATCGGCGGGCACTCGGACGTGATCGGCGGGGTGGTGTGCACCAACGACGACGCGTGGACCGAGAAGCTGCGCTTTCAGATCAAATGCACCGGTGCCTCGCCCGCCCCGATGGATTGCTTCCTGACGTTGCGCGGCACCAAGACGCTGCACCTGCGCATGGAGCGCCACTGCGAAAACGCCCGTCGTCTTGCCGCGTTTTTGGACGCCCACCCGAAGGTGGGCCGCGTGTGCTATCCGGGCCTTCCCAGCGACCCCGGCTATGCCATTGCCCAGCGGCAGATGCGCGACTTCGGCGGCATGATTTCGTTTACCCTCGCCGACGACCGCATCGAGAAAGCCAATCAGGTGATGACCAGCACCAAGGTCTTCGCCCTCGCCGAAAGCCTCGGCGGCGTGGAAAGCCTCATCGAGCACCCGGCCACGATGACGCACGCCTCCATCCCCGCCGAAAAGCGCTACAAAGCGGGCCTCGAAGACTCGCTCATCCGCCTCTCCGTGGGGGTAGAAGACGTCGATGACCTGATCGAAGACCTCGACCGGGCACTGGCAACGGTGTAGCCCCCTGCTTGTGTGCCGCTCCATCTCCGGCGGATCGGCGCGTTCATCCGACAGAATGGCGCACGAAGCAAGTTGTTTGGCGCGATCGGCAAGGGTTGTGCAGTTTGCTAGAGGTATATTGGAATCATAGACTCCGGCTTTTACCGGCTAGACCAGGAGCACGCCATGATGGTGATACGCTTGATCACGGAGTTGCCCTTCGATTTTGTATAACGTCCTATCGCTTGATGCCCCAAACCGCCACTGTTACCCCGCCTCGCCGCCGTCTGTGGCTACGCCTCCTTGGCAGCGTGGTGGGTCTTCTTGCGCTTGCTATTTTCTTTCTTATGATAGATGCCTGGACCGCCTTTGGCACAAAGCCTTCGGGGGAACGCCTCGAACGGATCGCCCAATCGCCTCAGTATCGGGAGGGCCGTTTTCACAACCTCCTGCCGCGCCTCTCAGACGGCGTATCCTTCGAGACCACGTGGGAGTTCTTCACGGGCGGCAGCGATTACCGCTTTCCTAATGCCCCACTCCCGGTCGTGACGCGGACGGCTGCTGACTTCGCCGAACCCGTGCCCGACCTCCGTGCCACCTGGCTCGGCCACTCGACGTTGCTTTTCGAGATGGGGGGCACCCGTGTTTTGGTGGACCCCGTTTGGGGAGAGCGGGCCTCGCCGAGCCGGTTCCTGGGATCAACCCGGTTTTATGCGCCGCCCCTCGCGCTGGAGGCGCTGCCTGCCATCGACGCCGTCTTGATCTCGCATGATCATTACGACCACCTCGACCTGCCCACGGTGCGGGCCCTGGCAGCGCAGGTGCCCCGCTGGATCGTCCCGCTTGGCGTGGGGGCGCACCTCGAAAAATGGGGCATCGCGCCCGAACGCATAGAGGAGTTGGATTGGTGGGACGAGACCGAGGTCCGGGGCGTCCGCCTCGTGAGCACGCCTGCGCGGCACTTCTCCGGGCGCTTCGTCAACGACCGCGATGCCACCCTTTGGACGGGCTGGGCCTTGATCGGCACGGAACGTAGGGTGTGGTACAGCGGCGACACCGCGCTCACGCCGGAGTTCACCGAGATCGGGCATCGGTTGGGGCCGTTCGACCTCACGTTCGTCGAGGCCGGGGCGTACAACCCGGGCTGGACCGATGTGCATTTGGGTCCCGAACAGGCCGTGGCGGCCCATCAGATGGTACAAGGTGGGCTGCTTGTACCCGTCCACTGGGGCCTGTTTGATCTTGCCCTCCACGGGTGGACGGCACCTGTCGAGCGGATTCGCGCGGCGGCAGCAGCAGCGGGCGTGTCCGTCGCTTTCCCGCACCCCGGCGAAAGCCTCACCCCAGAGAATTACCGCTCTGAAGGCTGGTGGCCCACGCTCCCCTGGAAGACCGCCGCCGAGGAGTCTGTCATCTCGACAGGCCTTCCCGATTCCGTCCTTGCCCAAATCCCTCAACCGTAATTATAGCATGAACGTGATACTTTTGGGTGCCACCGGCATGATCGGCCACGGTGCCTTGAACGCCGCGCTGACGGACACCCGTGTCACCCGTGTGCTCACTGTTGGCCGCCGTCCAACCGGTCGCACCCACCCCAAGCTTGACGAGTGTGTTGCTGCCGACCTCTTCGACCTTTCTGACCATGAGGAAACGCTCGCGGGCTTCGACGCCTGCCTGTTTTGCCTCGGCGTTTCGTCGGCGGGCATGGAGGAAGAGGCGTACCGTCGGATTACCTACGACCTCACGCTGGCAGTCGCCCAGGTGCTGCTGCGCCTCAATCCCGACATGACGTTTGTTTTCGTCTCGGGCGCAGGGACAAATGCCGGTAGCCGCCAGATGTGGGCGCGCGTGAAAGGAGAGACCGAGGAGGCGTTGTCGGCACTACCGTTTGGTGCGGTTTATCATGCCCGGCCCGGTTTTATTCAGCCTGTCGGCGGAGCCGTCTCGCGGACCATGCTCTACCGCGCCATCTACGCCGTGACATCACCGCTCTACCCGCTTCTTCGGCGGATGGCGCCAAACGCCATGATCGACTCCGATGCACTCGGCCAGGCCCTCTTGGAGGCGGGGCTGGCTGGGGCACCAAAGACCACGCTGGAAGTCCCAGACCTTCAGGCACTTGCAAAACGGGCACAGCGAGACGGGACGTAGCCCCTGAGGGTACTTGATGGATGAATGCGGGCAGGATATCAACCGGACGAGCCGTCAGGCTACCCAGCCTTGCCTGCCTGTTCCACCTTGCGCATCGCTGTTTGATTAGCCGGTCTCAGGTAGAGCGCCCCCCACATTGCGGCGGCAAAGATCGTTGGGCGCAAGACGGCAAGCCCTTCGGCATTGATAATATGCGTGAGGGCTGCCCCCACCATAACAACGGTCAGCAAATACACGCCGCCCCGCATGGTTTGGGGGATAAGGAGCAGGAGCGCACCGATTGCTTCCACCGCTCCGATAACATAGGCAAACCACGCCGGATAGCCCCAATCGATAAACATCTGACCCGCTGCCCCACCCAGCTTGGCGAGGCCTGTGAGGCCGAACAACAAGGCAACCGGGACAGCGACGACCCAGGACAAAATCGAACGTGTGTTCATAACAAGGAGGGGATAGGTTCAAAGGAACGCGGATTTCGTGCTGTTAATGCGTCCCACAGCATCCTGCATCGCCCCCCCAATGTCCTGTCAGAAACCTATCAATCGCATAGCAACAGGGTTTTTCTCGGCCTCTGTATCTCGTACGCCGCCGCCGCGTAGGGCTCTTTTATGCCTGCCGTACGACTTGGACATCTCATCGTTGAGCCCGACCGCCACTGCCTCGTCGATACGGGCACGGCCCACCGCATTACCCCCCGCGAAATGGCCGTCCTCGTCTACCTGATGGAACAGGCCCCCAACGTTGTTTCTCGAGAAGAGATGCTGGAGACGGTGTGGGAGGATGTGGTCGTCAACGACGAGGCGCTCACGCTCGTTATCTCGCGGCTGCGGGCGGTGATGGCGGACAACCCCCGAGCGCCCCGCTTCATCGAAACAATCCCCAAGAAGGGCTATCGCCTCATGGTGGAGCCGGTGATGGAGGAATCGATGAAAAGGGCCACAGTGCCGAAACGAACGGGGCGTGTGCTGGTGGCGGTGCTGACCCTGTTACTCATCGTGATGACGGCGTTGTTCACCATTGTCCGCATCGCGTATGAACAGGTGGGACCGTAAAAGTCAGAAACGTGGCCGCCGGGCAATCGAACGAGAAAAGAAAAAGGCCAAGATGCGTTGTTGCATCTCGGCCTTGTTTTTAGTGTGGGTCGCGGATTAGTTCACTGCGCGCACGTATTCGCTGGTTTCCACCTTGCGGATGTATTCGCGGAGGAACCACGCCTGCTGTTCGTGCTGGCGTAGGTATTCCACCACGAGGTCGTGCGAGGCATAGTGGCCTTCTTCGTCAAAGGCCCCCGCGGCTTCGCGGAGGGCGTCGGCATAGGTGGCCTGCATTTCAAACGCCTCGCGGGTGATGGCGAGGTCCTGCTCCAGCGACTCGTCGGGCTGTGGCACGATGTCCTGCTTCGCAAACTCGGCGGGGTTCCACGTCGGCGTGCCGCCGAGGGCCCGGATACGTTCGCCAAAGGCGTCGATCTCTGCCTCCAGCGTTTCCATGTGCTGTTCGAACAGTTCGTGCAGCGGCAAGAAGTGCGGACCGCTAACCTGCCAGTGGTATCGCTTGTACAGGTCTTCGAGGAACAGCGCGGTCTTGAGCAAACGGTTCAGGCGCGGAATAACAAATTCGCGTTCGCGGGCGGGTGCAATGGTTCGGAGGGTCATGATCTATTTCCGAGGTTTGTTATAAAAAATACGTGGTATTTGTATGGGTTTCTCTTGTCCTGTGGTCCCTCCTTTTCTGTGATATAACAGGGCTTTCAAGATTACAGGCCGAGGCATCGGGCGAGCCTCCTTACCCAGACAAGATCGTAGAACCGACGTGGCATTTGTTGTAGGTAAAAAGCATCTTAGGGGCTCCGTTTTTCTTGAATCCGGTGTGAGGCTGTTCCGGCCACATGGCCGCTTTGAGGCACGCGGATTCCTCCGTTGTTATCAATTGCTCTTCGCTCTTTCGGCCCCTCATCACGTGAAAAAGGTTGCTTTTAGATGGACAGGTGTGGTGGTGCTAGTGGGCATGCTGGCGGGCGTGGCCTTTGTGCTGCTCAACCGCATGGTGGCAGACGCTATCCAAACCACCGGTACCGATATGCTGGGTGCCCGGGTAGAGGTGGGACGTGTGGTGATCGCGCCGTGGTCGGGCAAAGGACGCATCGAGCGGCTGGTGGTGCATAATCCCCCCGGCTTCGACGCCGAGCGGCTGTTCGAAGTCGGCACCGGCTCACTGCACCTGCACCTGCCCAGTCTGTTCTCCGACGAAATCGTCGTCGAAGCCATCCACATCGACGGGGCGCACCTGACCGTGGAGCAGGCGCTGCTGCGCAACAACCTGCGCGTGTTGATGCAAAACATGGAATCGTTTGAGTCGTCTGACGAGCCGCTGCCCCGCCTGCGCATCCACACGATCAACATCACCGATACCCGGGCCACCCTCTATGCCGGTCGGGTGGCCGAGCATGCCTTCACCGTGCCCGATGTCCATCTGCAAAACATCGGAACCGATGTGGCGACGGAAGCGGGGGACGCGCTGGCGCAGCTCATAGAGCCTCTGATCAGACAAACCCTTGCTTCCGCTGCACGAAATGGATGGTCGGGGGGAGGTTGGCTGGATCGCTGGAGGCCCGGCATGTCTGTCCCAACGGATACGACGAGGGCCGGTCTGGAATAAGAAAAACTCTGTGCGCGGGCGTGCCCGTTTACCCACGCGTGCCAAGCAAAGCCGCTTTTATAAGGACCACATCTCCAGCTTTTTCCCGGTGAGCCTGCGGAAGTTTTCGATCTCGGTCCCCAATAGCTCCCAGACGACGTCGCGTTGTTCGGGCAAGAGTTCGGGAGGCGCAACGGGTTTTTTCAACCACCGCTTGTACAGGTCCCGCACCGGCTGCGGAAGGGCGAGGGGAGCCAGCACAGAATGTTTTTTAAACTGTTTCATGCGATGCGCCAATTCCGTATCGCGCCGCTTCCCCTGGGTCTGGTTGTATTTTTGGGCGAAGGTGTCGTCCCAAAAGTCGGGGTCGATGTCCAGAAAGGTAAAGACCTCCCGTAGCACCGAGCGGGGATCGGCTTGCATCTCCTCCAGCACAAGAAGCAACACCTGCGACTCATCAAAATAGCGCAGGTAATGGGTGGCCTGGGTATAAAAAAGCGCCTGTTGATAAAAGCGCGTCTCCGTAAAGTCGGGCGACATGATCAACTCGCCGAGCGGCGTGCCCGAAATCTCCCGCTTGCGGTACAGGTTGCGCCAGTTGGAGATCATCATCTTGATAGGATCCCGGGTGATATACAGGATTTTGGCGTCCGGGATGATTTCCTTGATCAAGGGCGGGACGTGGCGCCATTCCCTGGCATGGGTATACTGCGGAGAGGTTTCGCCGCGCACCTTGGTTTCAACGGGCCAGTGGGACTTATACCAATCGAGGCCCTTGTGCCAAGTGGTGGTGGGGTACTCTTTCAGGAAAAACACAAGTTCTTTGCGCGCCGACATCGAGGCCTCGGGATGAAGCCCGATATACTCGTGGAGCGCGGAGCTGCCACACTTTTCTGCACCGATACCAATACAATTGGGTAAATACCCGGATCCTTGCGGCATAGGGGTGATGGCGTTGAACATGGATGACGACGGCGAGACCATAAGCCGAGGCACGCAGGTAGACGGCGATTCCTTCCACCCTGCACCCGTTCTCGGCCGTTGGCTGCCACAGCGCAAGACGATACCGGCCCCATCGTTGGCTTTCGGTTCTCCCTGCAAACACGGCCTAAAATAGAAGGAGCCTTCGGTTCGGTCAACCTACCCGACATGCTGCCGGTGCGAATTCGGCGTATATCAACGAGGTGGAACACTTCGCTTTCCGCCAAGCGAACGCTTCTTGTATCGGCGCCCGTTCCAAATGCCCTAAACACGAAGGAACACGACCTTCGCCCAATTGGTTTTTTCGCGCAATCCTTAACCACCGAAGCGGACGCTGGTCCGCTTTTTTCGTAGTTAGGGGTTCTGTACCTATTTTGACGACATGGTTTGGCGAAACCCTCCTTCTGTGTCATCCCGGACTCGATCCGGGATCTCCCCAAGGCGCCAATGCCTGAAACCAGAGCATCAAGCTTGTGCTAACCGAAACGGCTTGCATGTCCACGGGCAAAATTGCCAGGCTGTGAGATGCCGGATCAGGTCCGGCATGACGTGAAGAGCCAACGCAAACAACCTCTACCACCGACAGAACACCCATCCATCGCATGGCGACCGATACAACGCCGTCGGCCCGCACGGCCTACGACCCGCAACAGATTGAGCAGAAGTGGTACCGCTACTGGGAAGGCAACGACCTCTTCCGCACGTCGCGCAATCCCGACAAAAAACCGCACGTCATCATGATGCCGCCGCCCAACGTGACGGGGCGGTTGCACATGGGCCATGCCCTCCAAGACACCGTGCAGGACGCCCTTACGCGCCTGCGCCGGATGCAGGGCTACGAGGCACTCTGGATGGCGGGCAAAGACCACGCCGGCATCGCCACGCAGAACGTGGTGGAGCGCACCCTTAAGGCCGACGGCATCTCGCGGCACGACCTCGGGCGCGAGGCCTTTGTGGAGCGGGTGTGGGACTGGGTGAACGAATACGGCGACATCATCCTCCAACAAAAACGCCGCCTCGGCGACTCGTGCGACTGGCACCGCGAGCGCTTTACGTTCGACGACCGCTACGTACGCGCTGTGCAGGATGTGTTCGTGAAGCTCTACAACGACGGGCTCATCTACCGGGGCAACTACCTCGTCAACTGGGACCCCGAGAACCAGACCGCGCTCTCCGACGAAGAGGTGGACAACGTCGAGCGCAAAGGGCACCTGTGGTATGTGCAGTATCCGTTCACCGACGGCACGGGCCACCTCACCATCGCCACGACACGCCCGGAGACCATGCTGGGTGACAGCGCCATCGCCGTCCACCCCGACGACGAGCGGTACACCGACCTCATCGGCAAAACCGTCCTGCTGCCGCTCCTGAACCGCGAAATTCCCATCATCGCCGACGAATACGTCAAGATGGAGTTTGGCGCGGGCGCGCTGAAGATCACCCCGGCGCACGACAAAAACGACTTCGAGATCGGCGAACGGCACGGGCTGGCGGTGATCAACGTGATCAACCCCGACGGCACCATCAACGAAGAAGGCGGGCCGTACGAAGGGATGGACCGTTTCGATGCCCGCACGAAGATCGTAGAAGACCTGAAGGCCGAAGGGCTGCTGGTGAAGGTCGAAGATTACACCGTCAACGTGCCGATCTCCAACCGCTCCAAAGGCATCATCGAGCCGCTGATTTCGCGGCAGTGGTTTGTTAAGATGAAGCCGCTGGCCGAGCCCGCCCTCGAAGCCGTACGCGATGGGCGCATCACGTTCTACCCCAAACGGTGGGAAAACGAATACTTCCGCTGGCTCGAAAACATCCGCGACTGGACCATCAGCCGCCAGCTCTGGTGGGGCCACCGCATCCCCGTGTGGTACTACACCGACGCCAACGGCGAGATCGACAACAGCCGCGACTTTGTGGTGAGCATCGACCAGCCGGAGCCCGGCATGGTGCAAGACGAAGACGTGCTCGACACGTGGTTCTCGTCGTGGCTGTGGCCCTTTGCCACCCTCGGCTGGCCCGACACCGACAACGAAGAGGTCCAAAAAGACCTCGCCTATTTCTACCCGACCGACGTGCTCGTCTCGGGCTACGACATCCTGTTTTTCTGGATCGCCCGCATGATTATGGCGGGGCTGTACTTCACCGGCGAGATCCCATACCGCGACATCTTCATCACCGGCATGATCAAGGACAAGCAGGGCCGGTGGATGTCGAAAAGCCTCGGCAACGGCATCGACCCGCTGGAGATGATCGAGCAGTATGGCGCCGACGCCGTGCGGTTCTCGCTTACGATCCTGTGCGCGCAGGGACAGGACATCAAGCTGGACCCGACGAAGTTCGAGATGGGGCGCAACTTCGCCAACAAGATCTGGAACGCGTTCAACGTGTTCGGGCAGTTCATGGAAGACGGCAAGTCGTACCAGCGCACCCGCTCGTTTGACGAGCTTGAACTGGTGGAACGGTGGATGCTCTCGCGCCTGAACCAGACCATCGATGCCATCAACGACGACATTCAGCGCTACCGGCTGAACGAGGCGCTGACGAAGGTCTACACGCTGTTCTGGGGCGACTACTGCGACTGGTACCTCGAACTCATCAAGCCGCCCTACGGTGAGACGATGGACGAAGACACCATCGCGCTGGCGGTGGAACTGTACGAAAAGATGCTGCAACTGCTGCATCCGTTTATGCCATTTATCACCGAGGAGCTGTGGTGGAAGCTGCGTCCCCGCGACGACAGCCAGCCGATTATCACCTCCGCATGGCCAGAACAGAACGCCGACGAGGTCGACGCGCAGGCCGAGCGGTTCTTTGCGCTGTTGCAAGCAATGGTCAGCGGCATCCGCAACATCAAGAGCCAGTATGGCGTGGCACCCGGCAAAGAGATCGCCGCCGTGGTGAATGTGCCCGCCACCGCCGAAGCCCTCACCGACGCGCTGCAAGCCAACGACCGCTACTTCGACCGCCTCGCCCGCGTGACGGACCTGACCGTGGGCAGCGGCCTCGACAAACCGCCGGCCAGCGCCTCGGTGGTGGTGGAGCGCTATGAGGTGCATATTCCGCTGGCAGGCATGATCGATCTGAGCCAGGAGCGCGAGCGGTTGCAGAAAGAGATTGACCAGAAGGAAAAATTCCTCATCGGCGTGGAGAAGAAGCTCGCCAACCGTAACTTCGTGGACCGGGCCCCCGAGGCTGTGGTGGAGCGCGAACGGCAGAAACAGCGTGATGCCACCGCCGAACTTCAGCGCCTCCGCGCCAACCTCGCCGAGCTGGCGGACCAAGGCTAAGGTGATGAAACAGCGGTTGGGTTCGTTCCTGAAAAACGTGGCGCTGGTAGGCATCAGCCTGCTGGTGGCGCTACTCCTGGCCGAGGGAGCCATCCGGCTGCTCAACCTGGAACCGGTGCAGGCCACGGCCATCGACGAGCATGGCCTACGGCGTGGGCAGCCCTACGCTCGTTTTACCAACAACAGCGAAAACGTCAACGAAGTCGCCTATAACAACTGGGGCTTCCATGACCGCAACCGCATGCCGTCATCGGAAGCCTACCGCCTGCTGGTGCTGGGCGATTCGTTCGTCGAGGCCCTGCAGGTGCCCACGGACAGCATCTTCACGATGCATCTGGAACGGCTCCTGTCTGCCCAAAACGGTCCCACCGAGGTCATCAACGCAGGGATGAGCGGGACGGGCACGGCGGTGCAATACCTACTCTGGCAAACTACGTTCGACGGACAGATCGACGTGGACCATGTGGTGCTGATGATGTACCTAGGCAATGACCTGGAAGACAACCATCCGGTGTTGCGCCAGCGCGTGCTCGAGAATTCTCCCGACAACTGGCGGCCCTACCTGAATGCCAACGGCGACATCGTGCGACCACTCAGCCAGAAGACGCCCTCGCCATCGATGGTGGACCAGCTTTCTGAATATTCGGCCTTGGTGCATATGCTGCGGCGACGGATATTTTTGCTCAAGCGGCAGATGCGACAGCAAGCAGCAGCCGTGCCTTCTCCAGATTCGGCGTCGGCGGTTCTCCCGCTTGCCCTCGATACCGCGTGGGCCGAAACGGAAACGGCCACCCTTCACCTGCTCGAACGATGGAGCGAGGAACTGGCGGCCCGGGGAACAGCCTTCAGCGTCGTGATCCTGCCCAGCCCTTTTTTCTACCGCGATGGACAGTATAAGGCGGGGCACCCCCACAAGCTCCGTTTCCTCCAGCGCCTCGATACGCTCGCTACGCGCCATCCATTGTCGGTTTATGATGTATCTTTCGACGCCGATGCGCCGGAGGCGATCTTTTCGTTCGATGGAAAAACCCTCGGCCACTTTAACTACGACGGTCACCGCCGCGCCGCGCAGCAACTGGCAGACAGCTTGAAAATGAACGTAAACCTATGAGTCGGAATATCCTCGGCATTTCGTGTTGGTATCATGATTCGGCGGCCTGCCTCGTGCAAGACGGGCAGATCGTGGCGGCGGCGCAGGAAGAGCGCTTCACCCGTCAGAAACACGATCCCAACTTCCCCACCCACGCCGTCGCCTACTGCCTCGAAGAAGCCGGGATCACCAGTGCCGACCTCGACGCGGTGGCGTTCTATGACAAGCCGTTCCTCAAATTTGAGCGGCTGCTGGAGACCTACCTGATGTATGCGCCGCTGGGGCTGGCGTCGTTCATCAAGGCGATGCCGCTGTGGCTCAAGCAGAAGCTGTGGATTCCCGATCTGCTGGAAAAAGAACTGGACTTCGACGGGCCGCTGATCTTCCCCGAACACCACGAAAGCCACGCCGCCAGCGCGTTCTTCCCGTCGCCATTCGAGCAGGCCGCCTTTATCACCACCGACGGCGTCGGCGAGTGGGCCACCACCTCGTATGGCATCGGCACCGGCAACCGCATCGAGCTGCAGGCCGAGATCCACTTTCCGCACTCGCTGGGGCTGCTCTACAGCGCGTTTACCTATTTCTGTGGCTTCCGCGTCAACTCCGGCGAATACAAACTCATGGGGCTGGCTCCGTATGGCGAGCCGCGTTATGCCGACCTGATCCGCCGCGAACTGATCGACCTGAAGGACGACGGCTCGTTTAAGCTCAACATGGACTACTTCACCTATGCGTCGGGCCTGACGATGACGGGGCGCAAATTTGCGGAGTTGTTTGGCGGTCCCAAGCGCGAGGGCGAAGCCGCCCTGACGCAGCGCGAGATGGACTTGGCGCGGTCGGTGCAGGAAGTGACTGAAGAAGCAATGCTCAACATGGCGCGGCACGTCCACGCCGAGACGGGCGAAAAGAACCTGTGTCTGGCGGGCGGCGTGGCGCTCAACTGCGTCGCCAACGGGCGGCTCGTGCGCGAGAGCCCGTTCGAAAACATCTGGATTCAGCCTGCGGCGGGTGATGCGGGCGGGGCCCTGGGCGCGGCGCTGATGGCCTGGCACATGCACGCCGAAAAGCCACGCACGGTGCAGGTCCCCGACGCGATGGGCGGCAGCTATCTCGGCCCGGCGTTCTCCGATGAAGCCATCGCTGCGTTCGTCGCCGAAGAAGACATTCCACACGAACACATCGGCTATGACGCGTTGCCCGACCATGTGGCGGGATTCCTCGCCAAGGAAAAAGTGGTGGGCTGGTTTCAGGGACGCATGGAGTTTGGGCCGCGTGCGCTCGGCGGGCGCTCCATCCTGGCCGATCCGCGGGGGCACAAGGTGCAGCGCACCGTCAACCTCAAGATCAAGTTCCGCGAGAGTTTCCGCCCGTTTGCGCCCAGCGTCCTCGCCGAACGGGCCAGCGACTATTTCGAGATCGACGTGCCCAGCCCCTACATGCTGCTCGTCGCACCCGTGCGTGATGCCAAAATCGAAGGCGAGGGGCTGGAACGCCTCCAGCACATCGACAGCCCGGTGTGTGCCGTGACGCATGTGGATGGCTCGGCGCGGGTGCAGTCGGTTCACGAGGAAACGAACCCGCTGTATTACCAACTGCTGCAAGCGTTCGAGCGGCAAACGGGTTGTCCGGTGCTGGTGAATACGAGCTTTAACGTGCGCGGCGAGCCCATCGTCTGCACACCACAAGACGCCTACACCTGCTTCCGCCGGACGCACATGGATGTGCTCGTCCTCGGCCCCTACGTGATCACCAAAACCATGCTGCCCGACGCCGACGACAACATCTTCACCGCCGAACAGATCGCCGCCGAATACGGCCTCGATTAGCAATCACAACGCCTCCCGTCGTCATTGCGAGGAGCGTTAGCGACGTGGCTATCTCACCCCGTCTGTGGTGCTGTTTTTGTCGGGGTGAGATCACCACAGGCCCGATGGGCCTTCGTGATGACCATAAACGGGCAGGGACTTAAATTCCTGAAGTATTGCCTTGCTCAGCGAACCACATGCAGCGCGGTGGCATGAACCTGCTCGCCGATGGCGACCCGGCACCAGTACAACCCTGTCCGCAGCGTGGAGACATCAAACGTGAGTTCGTGGGTGCCCGGTTGATGCGGTCCCTCCGCGAGATGCCGTACCCGCCGTCCCAGGCTATCAAGCAGGTAGATACGGACCGGCGCGATGGCCGCGACGCGGTATTGCAATGTTGTCAGGTCGGTCGCGGGGTTGGGGTAGGCATAAACGATCGGCGTTTCCTCCTCCGGCTCCTCGACAAGCACACTCGTCCACAACTCCGCCGAAAATGCCCCGTCGCGGCGTTGGATGTTGGTGAGGGTGAGGCGCGAATCGAGCCACGGGTTGCGGTGCGCGTCGAAGCGCGGGCGTTGGACGGGAGAAAACGTGTGGCCCGGCTCGTAGGCCACCTGATACGTCCCACCCACGCGGAAGGCGCGTTGCTCGGTGGAAGCGCCCTGCGCGAACGGCACCACGCGCCCAATGAGACCGTTATTCTCAAGGCTGCTGTAGCGTTGGTCGTCGGAGCCCGGATCGGGGCGTCCGCCGCATAACACCGAGCCTGCTTCGGGCGCTTTGTAGAGGTACAGTCCCTCCTGCGGCAGAAACAGGTCCACGTCGTCGCCGTCGTCATTGCCCAGCGTAGGGTCGGGCGGATGGTCCCACGGGTTCGACCAGAACCGCGCCTCGGCGATCAGGTCACCGCAGCCGTCCTCGCCGTGCCGGATGCGAAACACCTTGCCGGAGATCAACGCATCCGGCAGCGTGAGATGATGGCGCTCGTACGCGTCCACGTCCACGTTCACCACCTCGGTCCACCCCAGCTTGATGCGGTCGGGCGCGCTCATGGTAATATACGCTCCGCCCATAATGCCTACGCAGTTCGACGTGGACGCGTTGGGGCTCTGGCACGTGTGATACCTTCCAAAATGCCGATGTCCAACCTCATGGGTGATGAGCCGCACCGCCTGCTTCCACGAATATGCCCGGATCGTAACGCCCGAACCGCTGGTCACGTTGTCGATGACACGCAGTCCGCCAAGGGTCACCGGATCCGGTGCGAAGGCATCCGACGCGGGCAGGCGATAGTCCACGGGGTGTGTAGGGCGCAGTTCGAGGTCGGCCCCTAGCGAGGTGAGCGAGGTGCCACTGAGCGGCCGGTCGTTGCGGCTCAGGCGCAGGCGCGGCATCACCTCATCGCGGTGAACCAGGACGATGAGGTCGAACAGCCCATCCGGTTCGCGGACCGTGGTGCCGTTGCGGAACGTGTCAAACGCGCCGAGGTCGAGGCCATCGGGGTTGGCAGCGAGGTAGGTTTGCAGGGCGTCGGAGGTGAGGAGTTCGTGCGAGAGCGCCACGGCGCCGTTGGCGAAGTTGCCCCGGTTGGCGTGGTACCACTCCACCGGGTGCGCCGGTTGCATCACCTGCGGATACACATAGCCCGTCATCCTGAATCGCCCGTGCGACATCGTGTGGTAAAACGCACTCAGCGAGCCGCTCACAAAGTCCTCTGGCGGCGTGCCAGGCAGGGCCACCAGCCGCCCGCCCTCGCCCCACGACGGCAGGCTGTGGCCCGGTCCGAGGCTGCGCTCGTGCGGCCACTCGGTCACGGGGTCACTGGCCCAGTCGCCAAAAATGTCGGGCTCGTCGGGAAACTGGACGAAGACTACAAGTGCGCTCACTTCGCCTTCTGTGGGCAGCAACAGCCGCACACCCGGACGCACCTCTTGCGCGTAGCAGACGGCGGTGCCCAGCAGCAGCAGAACGAGCGAAAGGAAACAACGCGCCATGCGGGTTCAGGAGATAACAAAGGAGTGCCCGAGATCGAGCAGTTGGATCTGGTCGGTGAGGCCGTGCTGGGCAGCGGCTTCGCGAAGGCGCTGGGGCGGCTCGTGCAGGAGTTCATCCGCGAGGTCGAACGTGCCCCAGTGAATCGGGACGAAGTGCGTGGCCCCAAGGTCGAGAAACGCCTGAACCGACTCGGCAGGTTCCATGTGGACGACGTGCATAAACCAGCGCGGCAGGTACGCCCCGATGGGCAGCAGCGCTATCTCGGGTGCACCCAACCGCTCATGGATCTCGGTAAACAACGGCGCATAGCCCGAGTCGGCTCCGTAATACACCGTATGCGTGTCCTCTAGCGACTCCAGGTACCAACTGGCCCACAGCGTTCCGTTGCGTGTCAGGCCCCGCCCCGAAAAATGCTGCGCGGGGGTGCAGTGAAACCGCCACCCGTCGAGGTCAGCGTATTGCCACCAGTCCATCTCCACCACCTGCGTAACGCCCCACCCCCGCAGGATGCGCGCCACCCCCAGCGGCACAAAAAAGTGAGGCGCGTGGCGTTTTTCCAGCGCTTGCACCGTGCGTTTGTCCAGGTGGTCATAGTGATCGTGCGAGATCAACACATAGTCGATGGGTGGCAAGTCGTCCACCACAAAGGGGAGCGCCACTTCGCGCTTGGGGCCCGCGAACGAAAACGGGCTGACGCGGTCGCTGAAAACGGGGTCCGTGAGCAGGTTCCAGCGGGGCGTCTGGATCAGCATACTCGAATGGCCGATCCAGGTGAGGCGCACGGCGTCGGTAGTGGTTGGGGCCGGGATGCCGGGATGAACGGGTGGAAGCACATGGGCGCGAGGGCCTATGCCATGCTGGATCACCCAGAAGGCGCTCTTAAAAAACGGTTGGGATTCGGGCGGCTGCCAGATGTTTTCAAACCCACGGGGACGGTGATGCTGTTGGTGATACCAGGGATGCGAGGCGATAGATATCGTCATGTAGATGCAAATGCGCGTCAGGATGCGTACTATGCGCCTTCCCACCGATAGCGAGACGAGGCGCTTAGAGCATATTGAGGATTTCAGTACGAGCCGAGCAAGAGGAGCGTGCGTGTGGATTTGGAAACGACTTTTTCAGTTCATAGCAGCGCTACGGGCTGAAAAAGCGGATGCAAAGACGCCGCAAGGTCGCTCGCGCAGGCCGGAATCATAATCCGCAATGTGCCCTGAGGTTTTGGCAGGAGCCGAAACAATGATGACCCGCGATAGGTTTTCCGACCGGCTTCCGTTTCTTGCTCCCACCGTTCATTTGCCGTTGTTTTGTTGATTCTTTTGTATGCTTTTTCTGCCGCTGGGCGCGACTGAGGCCATTGGGGCGAGTTGCCATTTTTTATTTATTGAAGAAACCGGCTTGGTGCTGGATGCTGGGGCTGACCCCGAAGAAGACGGGCTGGCAAGCCTGCCGTACTTCGACGCCATCCATCGCAACAGGGGGTGGTACGTGGACCATGCCATCGTGACCCATGCCCACCACGACCACGCCGGGGCACTGCCGCTCCTGATCCGCGCCTTCCCGCATGTGCAGGTCCACATGACCCGTGCCACCCGCGACGTGGTGGACTTCACCCTCGCCGCCTCCGCGCGGCTGCAGCGGCGCAAGCTGCGCGAGGGCTCGACAACCGAGGAGCCGCTTTTCAGCGAAGAAGACCTGGACGTGCAGAGCTACCTGTACCTGACGCATGATCTGGAAAAGCCGTTCGATGTAACCGGCCTGCGTGGCACGTCGAAGATCAAAGGCACCTTGTTCAACGCCGGGCATATCCTCGGCTCGGCGGGCGTGTTGCTGGAATTTGAAGAAGCCGGTGCCCCACGCCGCGTGTTTTACACCAGCGACACCAACCTGCGACCCCAGACGATTATTCCCGGCGGCAGCTACCCCGACGCCCCCATCGATGTGCTGATTCTCGAATCCACCCTCGGCGCTGACCCCGAGGCCGAGCACACGACCCGCAAGCTGGAAGAGGAGAAGTTTTTGGCTGCCCTGCAGCGCATTCTGGACCAGGGCGGCGTGGCACTCGTGCCGGTGTTTGCCCTCGGGCGGGCACAGGAGATGCTGGCCCTCATCGACCAATTCAAGGCCGACGGCGACCTCGATGAGGACATCCCAGTCTACACCGCAGGTGGGATGCGCGCCATCGCCGATTTATACGACAAGACGCGCTTTACCACGCCCCGCCTCGATTCCGACTTTCAGGTGTTTGGCGTCGAACAAAAACGCTTGCCGCGCACCGAAAAAGGCAAGCGAAACGCCCTGCAAGGCCCGTGCATTCATGTGCTGGCCAGCGGCATGATGTTCGAGCGCACGCTGTCGAACTGGGTGGGACAACAGATCATTGAAGACGAAAAAAATGGCGTGTTGCTGGTGGGCTTTGCCAAAGAGGACTCACCGGCGGACCGCCTGCGGGCGGCGGCAGCCTCCCGCAATGGAAGCACAACCCCTCCGGATGTGATTCTGGATGCGGCTACTGGGGCCCAGCCGCTCCGTGCCGAGGTGCAGCGCTTCCGGTTCAGCGGCCACAGCCACCGCCGCGACCTGATCCACCTCGTCGGGCAGCTTCAGCCAAAGCAGGTGCTACTGGTCCACGGCGAAGAGGAGGCCCGGCAATGGATGGCCGATAACATCCGCTTTTTCTACCCCGACATCCACGTTCACCTCCCCGTTTGGGGCGAACCGATGGAGATTTAACACGATGTCCGCCCCCCACGAGACCCTCATCGACTACTACAGCCGCCGCGCGGCGGAATACGAGGCCATTTACGACAAACCCGAACGCCGCGCCGACCTGGCCGCATTGAAGGCGTATGTGCAGACCGTGATGAGCGGGCACGATGTGCTGGAGATAGCCTGCGGCACCGGCTACTGGACCGAGGTGATGGCTGCCACCTGCCGCTCGATTTGCGCCGTCGACGCCAGCCTCGCCATGCTCGGGATGGCGCTGCAAAAGTCGTTTCCCGCCAACCGCGTGCAGTTTCAGGCCGCCGATGCGTACGCGCTCGACACGGTCGAAGGCACGTTTACCGCCGGATGCGCCGCGTTCTGGTGGTCGCACGTCGCCCTGCACGAGTTGCCGGCCTTCCTGAAAGGCTTCCACGCGGCGCTGGAGCCCGGTGCCCAGGTATGTTTTATCGACAACCTGTATGTGAAAGGCAGCAGCACCCCGTTGGTCCGCACCGACGCCGAGGGCAACACCTACCAGACCCGTCACCTCAACGATGGCAGCCAGCACGAGGTGTTAAAAAACTTCCCCGACGAAGCCACCATGCGCCAGCTTTTGGCTCCATTCGCCAACGACATCATCTGGCGCGACTTCACCTACTACTGGTGCTGCACGTACACCGTTGCCCAGAAATGATCGTTATGCCAGCGCGGGGGCGGGCGATGGTGAGGGCGTACGCACGGGATCACCAAACAGCTTCAGCATCCGGTAGTGGGAGGCGATGGCGCCCATCAACGTTTCGTGCTGGTGATACGGGATGTCGTATTCCTCGGCTACCTGCTGCACAATCGGGCTGATGGCGGGGTAGTGGATGCTGCACGTCTTGGGAAACAGGTGGTGCTCAATCTGGAAGTTGAGGCCGCCCACGTACCAGCACAGCAGCTTATTCGCCCGCCCAAAGTTGGCAGTCGTCCGCATCTCATGGACGATCCACGTGTGCTCCATCTCGTTCGGTTCCTCATTGGCATAGTGGTCCGGGCCTTCCACCACGTGCGCCAGCTGAAACACCACACCGAGGATGAGCCCTGCCGTCAGGTGTATTGCCAGGAAACCAATCGCAAACTGCCACCAGGTGATGTCCAGCACCAACAGCGGCAGCACAATCATGTACGAGTAATAGATCAGCTTCGTCACGATCAGCACGACGATTTCGCGCGTAGGGTGCTTGATGTTGCGGTACGGCCCCAGGTCTTTTTGGAAAAAGTATTTGTAGTCCTTCACGAATACCCAGAACAGCGTGGAGAACGAATAGGCGAAGAAACCGAAGATGTGCTGGAGCCGGTGCACAGGACGGTGCTCGGAGTTGGGTGAGAGCCTCAGGAGCGGCGACACCTCCAGGTCTTCGTCGATGCCCTGGATATTGGTATACGTATGGTGGATGACGTTATGCGTAATCTTCCACAGGTAGCCGTTGGCTCCCATGATGTCGAACGTCAAGCCCAGCGCGGTATTAATCTTTGGATTCGACGAGTAGGCCCCGTGCAGCGCGTCGTGCGCGATGGAGAAGCCGCAGCCAGCCACGCCCACGCCCATCACAAAGCACAGCCCTAGCATGGTCCACAGTCCAAACTGCCCGCTCATGATGAGGCCGTACGGCACAAACGTCATCAGCAGAATCAGCACGGTTTTGGTAACCATGGCCGCGTTGGCTTTCTGCGAGATGCCTTGCTCCTCAAAATAGGCGTTTACGCGCTGCTTGAGGTCTTTCACAAAAGCCTTTTCGGACTTGTTGTTGAACTTGACAACGATCGTATCCACAGGATTTAGGTGCTGGTGATGGAGTCAACAAGCGCTGAGCGGGGGCTGCTCAGGCAGATAAATATAATACACGTTTACAAAGAGATAATGCGCCCTCGGATGGGAAGAATGTGCAAGATGTGCGATCAAAACGGCCCATGAGGCGTGGCAGGGCCTTCATTTGACACGGAATAGACCATGTATGATTACACCACCGCCCTCGACCCGGCGGTGCGCCACGAGGTTTTGGCCGCGCTTGCAGACATCGAAGTCACGCACCAGGTGAAGATTTTTCTGGCCTGCGAGTCGGGTAGCCGAGCATGGGGATTTCCGTCCACAGACAGCGACTATGATGTCCGCTTCCTCTATGCGCATCCGCCCGGCTGGTACCTCAGCATCGATGTAGAGCGCAAGCGCGATGTGATCGAACTGCCCATCAGCGACCAGTTGGATATCAGCGGCTGGGACCTGCGCAAGGCGCTGCAACTGTTTCGGAAGTCCAACCCGCCGCTGCTCGAATGGCTGCAATCGCCGCTGATTTACAAAGAAACCGCCTCGGTGGCTGATGCCTTTCGGGCCCTGATTCCCACGCATTATCAGCCGGTGGCGTGTTTGTATCACTATCTGCATATGGCACGCGGTAACGTTCGGGACTACCTGCGCACGGAGGAAGTGTGGGTCAAGAAATACTTCTACGTGCTGCGCCCCTTGCTCGCCATCCAATGGCTGGAGGCGGACCTCGGCCCGGTGCCAATGGAGTTTGAGGTGATGGTAAATCGCCTGATCGACGACCCGGTGTTGAAGGCCGCCATCGCGCAGCTGTTGCACGACAAACGGGCCGGTGCTGAACTCGACCGTGGCCCACGCATCGAACCGATCAGCGCGTTCATCGAAGCCGAGATGGACCGCCTCGACACCCTCGACATCACGCCTGCACCCAAGCCAGGCACCCTCGAAGAACTCAATGTGTTTTTCCGCTCGGCCTTAACAACCCTGTGGGAATAGCCTCTGGATTTAAAACGTACCCCAAGCTGTGTTTTACAAACATGTCATCTCGAACGAACGTGAGAGATCTCCCACGTTATCGCTTAGCTTAACCAGAACGTGGGAGGTCTCTCCTCGCGATGCTCGTCGAGATGACAGGTCCTCATGGTTGGAAGTAATTCCCCATTTTGTTCAAACATCAACCCTTACCTCACCCCGCTTCTTATGGAAAACCTGCGTTACCCCGTGGGCCGCTATACCGTGCCCGACGTCATCACCCCCGACACCATCCGCCAGTGGATCGACACCATTGAGGCGCTGCCTGCCAAGCTGCGGGCCGCCGTCGAGCCGCTCACCGACGAACAACTGAACACCACCTACCGCCCCGACGGATGGACGCTGCGTCAGGTGGTGCACCACGTCGTAGACAGCCATGTGAACAGCTTCGTGCGGTTTAAGTGGGCGCTCACCGAGGACAAACCAACCATTAAAGCCTACAACGAAAAGCGCTGGGCCGAACTCGCCGACTATGAACAGACACCGATTGCCATCAGCCTGAACCTGCTTGATTACCTGCACCAGCGGTGGGTTATCCTGCTGCGCAGCCTCAGCGACGACGATCTGGAAACGGAGTTTGTGCACCCCGACAGCGGCCCCTCCAACCTGAAAAAGCTGGTTGGGCTGTATGCATGGCACAGCGAACATCACCTCGCCCACATCACCACCACCGTGGTGCGGGAAGGCTGGTGATACCGCTTGCAAATAATACGGATTGCGATCGTTGATGTCTGGATACGTGCCTCCACGAAGGGGTCCTCTTTCCCCTGGCGGGAGAAAGTCAGAGTGAGGGGGAATCGCTGGAAAAACCGTGTTGCCTTGTTTGGAGCATCTCACCCTCACCCTGGCCCTCTCCCATCAAGGGAGAGGGAACGCCCAAGGAAGCACCCCCTGCGATCCCCACATATATAAACGGTATAATATGCGTTCATCATAGGAGGTCATGCCGGGCTTGACCCGGCACCTCTCCGACTAGCAACCCTGCCAAACTGGGAGATGCCGGATCGAGTCTGGCATGACAAACAAGAGGGATCCCTCTGCTTTTCAGAACAGGTATCGGCGGCCCAAAAGCCATCAAAAAAGCCCCGAGCGCGGTTGCGTCCGGGGCTTCTTCACTTCTAACAATATCAAAAAGCTAATACGGCGTCGCGTTGATGGCTTCGACGCGGGTAATCTGCGGGATGCTGCGCTTGAGCGCTTGCTCGATGCCCGCGCGGAGCGTCATGGTGCTCATCGGGCAGGTGCCGCACGCGCCCATCAGTTCCAGTTCCACCACCAGATCCTCGGTGATGTCGGCCACGCGGACCGAGCCGCCGTCCGCCATCAGGTACGGGCGGATGGTGTCGAGGGCCTCCTCGACCTGACGGTGCAGTTCGGGGTCTTGGCCAGGATGGGTAGGTGTTACGTTTTCCATGATGACTTCTCTGCGAGCACAAGCGGTGGGGAGAAAAACTTGTACCCCACCGGTTTAAAAAAGATCGGCTAGCGGTACAGAATCTCGACGGGCTGCGTCGGGGGCAGTTCGGCGTTGCGAATGGCGAGTTGGCGGACGGCGTCTTTGGCGATTTCGAGGAACGCCTGCGCCGAGGCGCTGTCGGGGTGCTGCACCACGATGGGCGTGCCGTCGTCGCCGGTCTCGCGGACGGCCTGTTCGAGCGGCACCTCGCCCAGAAACGGCACGGCCAGTTCTTCCGCGAGGCGCTTCGCTCCACCCTGTCCAAACAGGTAATACTTGCGGTCGGGCAGGTCGGGCGGCGCAAAAAACGCCATGTTTTCGACAATGCCGACCACCGGTACATTGACCTGCTGAAACATCGCCACGCCTTTGCGCGCATCGGCGAGTGCCACGTTTTGCGGCGTCGAGACGATGATGGCCCCCGTCAGCGAGACGGTCTGCACGATGGTCAGTTGGATGTCGCCCGTGCCCGGCGGCAGATCAAGGATGAGGTATTCGAGGTTGCCCCAGTCAGCATCGCCCAGGAACTGCCGCACGGCGCTGGACACCATGGGGCCGCGCCAGATGACGGCCTGGTCAGGATCGACCATAAAACCCATCGACAGCAGCTTCACGCCGTGGCGCTCCAGCGGGATGATTTTGCGGTCGCTGTTGACGCGCGGCTTTTCGTTCATCGCACCAAACATCGTGGGCACCGATGGGCCGTAGATGTCGGTATCCACCAGTCCCACCTCGTAGCCCAGCTTCGCGAGCGACACGGCGAGGTTAGCGGCTACAGTGCTTTTACCCACTCCGCCTTTGCCCGACGCCACCGCCACAATGTTCAGCGCACTCACATTTACGTTCTGTGGACGGTTGTTTTCGACCACGGGCGCGCCCAGTGAAATCATTTCGCTGTCGGTATCGGCGTACACCACCACGTTCGGCCCCAGGTGTGCCTTGATGGCGGCGCGGCACTGCTCGGCGACGGTTTGGGCGAAGTCGGTGGTCGGGTCTTTGACCATCACCGTGAGCGCCACCTTCTTGCCGTGTACCTTTAATCCTTTCACCATACCGAGGCGCACGATGTCGCGGCCCTGGACGGGATCGACAATCGTTGAAAGGGCCTCCAATACTGCTGCGGGCGTCACGCTCATGGTTGGTTTCTTAAAGACGGTTTTTGCAGGGGCGACTACGACGATACATGCCTCGGGTAGTTCCTGCGTTTTATGGGCTGTCAGATCGATCAGACCTCTTGTCGTCTATGGCAGCGGTGTTTCCGGGCATGGCGCGCCATGGCACGCCATTACGGGAGCCTGCCACTCACGTTTTCTCCCCACTCCCCATACCCCTCAAGCCCCTCTTTCCCCAAACCCCTTCCCTCATCCCTCTTCATCCCGTTTGCAGTGCCTGCTCGAGGTAGCGTAGCGCGAGGCCGTGACGCAGGCCACGCAGGCTCACGCGGCACGACGTAAAGCCAAAATGCTGCATAAACACGTCGAGGATGAGCACGGCGGTGGGAAAAACATCGGCGCGACCCTGCATGACATTGGGCGCGAGGTCCAGCACCTCATCGTGCGAAAGCTGGAAGAGGCGATTGCGCCACTGACGAACGGTGTTGGCTTCAAGCACGGCGTTACCAGCCTCCAGGTCTGCCCACGACCATCCTTCGACATAGGCAAGGCACAGCGGCGTCCCAGCCGTGCCAATAAAAGGGATGTGAGGGTCTACGGCCACGGAGGTTGTTGCTAGAATCTCCCGCACATCGGCCTCGGCCTGGGCGATGGCGTCAGGAGCAGGCGGCTGCGAGGTGAGGTGGCGCTCGGTCAGGCGCACCGACCCCACATTAAAGCTATGCACCCGCGCAGGAACGGCTCCCGGCGTGCCCACAATAAGCTCCGTCGAGCCGCCGCCTACATCAAGCACGGCACAGGGACCTTGTAGCGCGGGAAAAGCAGAGACGGTGCCCGCGAAGCTCCACCGGGCCTCGGCGTCGCCTGAGAGGATTTCGTAATCTACCCCCACCTGTTGCCGAACGAAGGTGATCAGGTCCTCTTGGTTTTTGGCGTCGCGGGAGGCGCTGGTGCCGGTGACCACAAAGGTACGTACGTCATAGCGCTCGGCCGTTTCGCGATAGGCCAGCAGCACGCGGCGCAGCCGCTCCAACGCCTCCTCATTGATCCGGCCTGACCCATCGACGCCCTGCCCGAGTCGCACGAAGCGCTCGGCTTCATGTAATGGTCGAAGGTGCCCCGCATCCGTGACCTCGGTCACAAGCAGCAAGGCGGTGTTGGTTCCAACGTCGATGGTGGCAAGACGCATGGGTTTGGTATACCGTTTCGGCATCTGCAAGGGATGATGAAGCTATAAAAACCCGGTTGGTCGGTTTTTGTTACATTTCCGATTCTGACATACAACCCGAGGGAGGAGAAGACCTCTTTCCTTTCTTTCGCATCGCCCCCCTATGGATGCTCCGTTTCGGAATGGTCTACCAATGAGCCTGCGTTGGTACGTCGGCCTTGGCGGGCTGCTGTATCTCTGGCCCAGCTTTTTCTTTGGGTGGCCCATCTGGGAAATGGGCAAACATTACCCCATGTTGCAAGCAGCCCTGGCCGTGACTCCGTTGGTTGCAGGCGTGGCCTTTTGGTGGTTCGCGAAGCAACAGCGGGGGCGATTTGCCTCGCTGATGGCGTGGAATGCCGCTGTCTATGGCCTGGTCGTTCTGTTGTTTTTGCTGATCCCGGTCTCGATGCCGCTTCTCGTCTTGGCCATCACGGTTGTCTTGGCCGCTGGCGCGCAGGGCCTGTGGTTTTTCCTGTTCAGCAGACGCCAGCGGAGGACGCTTGTCTGGCTACCCTACGGAATGATCGTGGCCGCCCTGGGACTAGGAGCCACGGTGGCGTTTAATCCGGGCGGGGTGCTGCAGACATGGGGACCACGTGGCGAGGCTTCTGCTACTTCCTCAACAGCACCATCGGTGCAAGTCACAACTGTCGAAAGCGCGCATTATCTGTTACAAGCCACCCATTTCGAAAACCATATTCCTCAGCCAACGGCTACGGGTGGCGGCTTTGTTGCCTTGGGAGACACCGTGTTGTTGGTAACGGGTGCGGGCGACGTTTACTGGCTGCAACCCGACTGGGAGAACGACCGGCTTGCTGCCATGCCGTTGGCCATCACCGTGCCCCTGAATGCCGAATCTTTTGCGCAGGCCGCGCCACCCGAAGCCCGGCAGCAATGGTTTCGTGTGGGCGGGGTGGCAGCACGAACGACGAAAACGGGCACACAACTCTTTGTGACCCACCATTATTGGAACGATGCCCGTGAACGCTACCATGTGCGCGTTTCCACGATAACAGGCACGGTGGAGGACTGGCGGGCAGGGGCAGGCACCGGCACCTGGCATACCCTCTTTGAAACGTCGCCCGGCCTACCATTTATGGAACACAACCGCTATGGTAATCCTTTTGCAGGCTTACAAATCGGTGGGCGCATCCAGTTTCTTGACGACGATCATCTCCTCGTGACCATCGGAGATCACGAATTCGATGGGTGGAATGATGAGACCATCCCCTCGCAAAACCAAGCCGTGTCCTACGGAAAAATCCTGAAGGTTAATATCCACACGGGAGCCGACCAGATTTATAGCCTGGGACACCGCAACCCGCAGGGTCTGTTCATTGCCACGGATGGCACAATTTGGTCTACAGAGCATGGTCCCGAAGGCGGCGACGAATTAAATCGGATTCAGGAGGGCGCAAACTATGGGTGGCCCCTGGTGACGTTCGGCACCAACTACGGAAACCAAACCTGGCCACTCAGCATCCAGCCCGGCACGCACGACGGGTATGCCCGGCCGTTCTATAGCTGGAACCCGTCGATTGGCACCTCAAACCTGATCGAGGTTAAAAACAACCGCTTTGGCATCTGGAGCGGCGATCTTGTTATTGCATCGCTGCGCGAACAATCTTTGTACCGGTTGCGCATTCGTGAGGAACGCGTCCTTTTGGTCGAACCCATTCTCATTGGCGCCCGCATCCGTGACCTTGTTGAGAT
>JAUIDY010000060.1 GCA_030428385.1 Rhodothermia bacterium
CAAGCCGCAACAACGGCTGGTACCATTGATTCGCTGTGGCTTCCCTTGGTTCAGCGGTTTGCCAGTGACCCCGAAGGCTCCCAGGCGCTTTCGATGACCTACTACCCCGAACGACATTTACTCACCGACTTGCTTGCGGTGAATCGCCTGTTGCCTCGACTTCAGGCGAATCAGATTTCGGCCATAATCGAGACTGACTCTATGTTTCATATCGTACAATTGGTCGCGCGTGCCCCTGCAGGAGCCATTCCGGAACGCTCCTGGATTGAAGACGAAATCCATCGACAGCTCCTTCTGGACGAGCGGAAACAGTTGTATGTACGCCATGTTCAACGGCTGCGGAATGAAGCGCTGTCTGAGAATTCCCTTGAAATCAAATAAGGGCCCGTGCTTCATGCCTTCCTTCTGGAACATACGCAATAATCAGTGCCGACCTCTCGTTGCTGCATGGAAGCAAGGGGAACGCATTTGTGGTTCCTTCCCTGAAGCATATGCGCAGGCTGATGCCCAGACCAAGTCTGGATTGTGTGGGCCTACAAGAATCCATCCTTGTCGCTCGCTGCTTCACTTCCGCCATACCAGCATCAGCACTATTTCTATCAATCCATCGCCCTAAGCAAACCAGTTCCTGCAGGGTGACGGACATCCGTTTCAATCTACTAGTTTGTGATTCATTTATGATACATCGAATGCCTTTTCCATTTCGGCGTGTTTTACTCCTGGTGTTGTTGATCGGGGGCGTCCATTCCGCCCTGTTCGCCCAGGATGGCCGGGTGGTCGATGAGATCGTAGCGGTAGTGGGCGATGGGATTGTGCTCCGTTCCGAAGTAGATGGTTTTGTCCTCGGTGCTACCCAGCAGCAAGGTATTCCCTACTCCGATGACCTCTGGATTGAGGCCCTCAACCAGTTGATAGACCAGGAAGTGCTCACGATTCATGCGAAGCGAGACACGACGATAGAGGTCACCGACGATCAGGTGGAGCAGGCCATCAACAATCGGATCCAGCAACTCACGCTGCAAGTAGGCTCCGAGCGTCGATTGGAAGAGATCTACGGAAAAAGCATCCTTCAAATTCGCGCCGATCTACGCAATGACTTTCGCGATCGCCTGATGGCAGACCAGTTTCAGAATCGCAAGGTTCAGCAAATCCGCACGACCCCCAGCGAAGTACAACAGTGGTTTGCGCAGTTCCCGACGGACTCCCTTCCCACGTTGCCCACCACCGTCCGCGTAGCACATGTCGTTCGTTACCCCAAAGCCTCCGAACAGGCCAAGCAGGAAGCACTAGAAATTGTATCGACCATTCGTGACTCTGTCACCACCAATGTTTCGACCCTTGAAAGCATGGCCCGCCGGTTTTCCGAAGATCCGGGCTCGGCCTCCCAGGGCGGTCGAATTGCTGATATCGAACTCAGCGCACTGGTGCCTGAATTTGCAGCCGTAGCGGCCCGGCTCCCCATTGGTGATATTTCGCCGCCCTTTGAGACAACTTTCGGCTACCATATTCTCCGTGTTAACGAACGGCGTGGGGACCTGGTAGACTTTAACCACGTGTTGATACGGATTGATGACAGCAAGGCCGACCCCACAGAGGCCATCGAATATTTGGGCACTGTCCGCGACTCGCTTCTAACGTATGAGATTCCCTTCGAACTGATGGCCCGCCGTCATTCAGAAGAACAATTCTCGTCGGAGATGGGGGGACGGGTCGTGGACAACCAGACCGGAGAGCGCGACTTGTCGCTCCAAGCCCTCGGCCCCACCTGGCTAACGACTCTCGATACCCTCACGGTAGGAGAGGTAAGTCAGCCAGCGCAGGTCGAGTTGCTTGATGGATCCCTTGCCTATCATATCGTCAAACTTCAGCGTCGGGTGCCGTCGCACCGGGTAAGCATTCAGACGGATTATACCCGCATTGAGCAACTCGCTTTGCAGGATAAACGTAGCCGGGAACTCCAACGATGGATTACCCAACTACGTAAAGAGGTGTTTATCGAATTACGAGGCAAAGCCCTCGAATTATCAGCCCTTGATGTCTCTGCCTCTGCTAATTCTAACCTGACGCGCAATTAGCGCTTCATACGCCCCAACAACTCGTTAACTATGGCGTCCTCCATTTCTCCTTCCGATCCGGCTACACTTGATGTGCTCCATGAAGTGTATGATCAACTCCGCGCTGAAATTGGCAAAGTCATCGTGGGTCAGGACGACATTGTTAAGAATGTAATTGTCTGTCTGCTAGCCCGTGGCCACGTCTTGCTGGTTGGGGTTCCAGGCCTGGCTAAAACCCTCTTGATCCGCACCCTTTCGCAAGCGCTCGACCTCAAGTACAGCCGAATCCAATTCACGCCCGACCTGATGCCCAGTGACATCACGGGCACAGAAATTATTGAGGAGGATCAGACCACCGGAAAGCGTGCGTTTAAGTTTGTACGCGGCCCTATCTTTGCAAACATCGTGCTGGCCGATGAAATCAACCGTACCCCTCCGAAAACGCAGGCGGCCTTACTGGAGGCCATGCAAGAGCACCATGTGACGGCAGCGGGGCAAACCTTACCGCTGGAAGCCCCCTTTTTCGTCCTTGCTACCCAGAACCCCATCGAGCAAGAAGGCACCTACCCCCTTCCCGAAGCGCAGTTGGATCGCTTTATGCTCAACCTCTGGCTGGATTATCCCTCCTTTGAGCAGGAAGTGGATGTGGTCCGGTCGACGACGAGTGCCCGCACGGTAACCGTGAACCCCGTAATCTCGGGAAGTGACCTTTTGCTGTTCCAGGCTTTTGTCCGCCAGATTCCAGTTGCAGACAATGTCATTCAGTATGCCGTTTCGCTCGTCAGCAAAACCCGCCCAGGACGCGAGGGCGCGCCCGACTTCGTGACCAATTATCTAAGCTACGGCGCCGGTCCCCGTGCTTCTCAATATCTCATTTTAGGGGCCAAGACTCTGGCCGCCCTTGATGGCCGCCTCACCCCTCTCGTTGAAGATGTCCGCCAAATGGCCATCCCCGTCCTCCGGCACCGCATCGTGACCAATTTTAATGCCGATGCAGATTCCGTCACCTCCGTGGACATCGTTGATCGGTTGCTCAGCATCGACTGATTTTTCTCCCCCTGCTTGACTTGACAGAAGCATCGGTTGTCCGTACTGTGGAAGCGCTTTCCTTTCACTTTGCTTCTTTGCCATGTCTAAGCTCGGAACGCCGGACACCCCGCTGCGGGTCGCGATTATTGGTGCAGGACCCGCGGGTTTTTATGCCGCTGAAGCCCTTTTTCAGCAGAAGGAAATCAGCGTTTCCATCGATATGTTCGACCGGCTTCCAACCCCCTATGGATTGGTCCGTTGTGGCGTGGCCCCTGATCATCAAAAAATTAAAGCCGTCACCCGGCGGTATGCCAAAACAGCGACCCATGCTGGGTTCCGTTTCTTTGGTAACATAGGCCTGGGTGAACACCTGTCAGTGGATGACCTCCGCCGCCATTACCATCAGGTGGTGTATGCAACCGGCGCCCAAACCGATCGCTCCCTTGGAATCCCTGGTGAAGACCTCGCACGCAGTCATTCGGCGACTGAATTTGTAGCCTGGTACAATGGGCACCCCAGTTTTCGAGATTATACCTTTGACCTGTCTCAAGAACGGGTCGCCATCATTGGGATGGGAAACGTCGCCGTTGATGTAGCCCGTATTCTATGCCGGACCCCAGAAGAACTGCAACGGACAGATATCGCGAACTATGCGCTCGAGGCACTCAGAAAGAGCAACGTCCGCGAAGTGATAATGCTGGGTCGGCGAGGCCCCGCGCAGGCAGCCTTCACCAATCCTGAAGTGAAAGAACTGGGCGAAATGGAAGACGCTGACATCCACGTTCTTCCCGAGGAAGCCCAACTCGACCCCCTTTCGCAACGCCACCTAGACGCAAACCCCAACCGAGAGACCCAACGTAAGGTCGAAATCATTCAGGAGTTTGCGGATCACCAGGCACAAGGTAAATCGCGGACACTCACCATTCGTTTTCTTGTCTCCCCTATTTCGCTTCTTTCCGACGAGAATGAAGGTGTGAAAGGGATGGAACTGGTCCATAACGAACTATATGAAACGGATGATGGTCGGTTAAGACCACGAGCAATAGACCGGAAGGAAGAACTAGAAGCGGGTCTTGTGTTTCGGTCGGTAGGCTATCGCGGGGTAGCCCTGAAGGGCGTACCGTTTGATGCTGCATGGGGCATCATCCCCAATATAGAAGGGCGGGTGGTTTCTTCGAGGAAAGCACCAACACCACACATCGGCGAATACGTGGCAGGCTGGATTAAACGTGGGCCGTCTGGAGTTATTGGTACCAACAAGGCCGATGCTCAAGAAACAGTCGCGCACATGATCTCAGATGTACAATCAGGCCTCCATTTTTCGCCAGCTGCCCCTGGCGTGGAAGACGTGCTCCTGCTTATAAAAGAGCGCCAGCCCGATTTCATTTCCTTTGAGGATTGGCTTTATCTGGATCACGCGGAGCGGTTGCAAGGCGAAGCAGAAGGAAGACCTCGGGTTAAATTTACGGCCATTCAAGAAATGTTGGAGGTTTTGTCCAATCGGGAACAGGTTTCTTTGAAGCGACCTGCTCAATCAAGCCGCCCCGCCCCTAAAACACCACGTTCCCTTCCTTCAAGTAAACTACCGCCGGGAATGAACACCCCCGCATCTTCAAAACCCACAAGCGGGAAAAATCGCCTTCCGCCTGGCTTTTAGCGAGAAAAAGACCAGCGACGAGGAGCACCAATTTCGTGATTCAGCGAGGAGCCTTTCGTTCCTTCTCCCGTATGCTTGCCAAACGTTGATCCCAGGCAAGCCCCATGAAAATCCTCGCTCGTATTCTGGCGCTTTTTCTGATCGTACCGGTCGTTGAGTTGGCCCTCCTGCTTCAGGTTGACAAGCTGGTTGGATTCTGGCCCACAGTCGGATTAATATTTTTTACTGGCATTCTGGGAGGCTTCCTTGCAAAACGTGAAGGGCTCTCTGTGTGGCGCCGCCTCGATGAACGCCTGGGCACCGGTGATCTACCCAGTAAAGAATTAATTGATGGGGTCATTATTCTTTGCGCTGGGGCGTTGTTGATCACGCCCGGCGTTTTGACAGACCTGTTTGGCTTCCTCGGTCTTATCCCTCCTAGCCGCGCTGTCATCCGGAAGTTGATTGAGAAATGGGCTGAAAAAGCCATGACCCGTAAAGCCACCCATGCCTTCGACTTCACTGGGTGGGAGTTGAATGACCCCTCCATGCCTCCAAACGGAAACGACGATCTATGGAGCCAAGATATGGGACCAGGCTGGGCGGGGCAGGCACAGAATACACCCCGGCATGCGGCTGAACCGCCGGATGTACCACCACAGGAGGGGTAATGCTATCTGACTCAGGTACCTATCTGTCGCCTAGAATAGCAGGGTTATCCTTCGAGCCGGACTCCAACCCCCCATGCTTTGGAAAGGGAGGCGAGAAGCCGCTGCTTGTTTTCGTCCATTGGTCCATCGGCTTCGGCAATGTGGACCAGATCGTCGATTAAAGCCAAACGCTGAACCGAAGGCAACATCTCACGGATGATGTTCACGGATTCCTGTAACGCATCGCGATCTGGCTCCTGGGAGTAAAAAGCCAATACCTCCCGAAGCACTTTGCGGGCTTTCTCCTCTGATAATTCCGGCTGCCAGTCGAGCAAACGCGCAATCATCACCTCAATTTCAGCTTCACTAAGGCTGTTATCCGTGCTGTGCGCCATGACGAAATACATCAGTCCTACGTCGTGAAGCAAGGTCCATGATGGTTTTTCCTCTGCCGTAACATGTGCGAGCAACTCTAAGCCATCTGCCTTGATGTCCCATTTGCTTGCAAGCGAAGAGATCAGGCTGCGTTCACTACTCAGCAGCACGCCATCAGCTTCAGCAATGCGCATCACATCCTTTAGCGCTTGCCGGCGCTCTCCAGGGCTTAGCTGGGTCCGAAGATCGTCTACAGCGCGCAGGACTTCACTTCCTGATCCGTTTTCCAGGTAGGCGGTCACCGCTTCCATGACAACTTCTTGCACCTCGTCCGGTGGAAAGTCCTCACGCCATGCTTGCAATACATCCGTGATGGTAGCAAGCTCGTAATCACTGAGTTCACGGTCCGTCCCGTACGCTAAGCTGAGATAAACAAGGCCCAGGTCATGCTCGCGGGTCCAGGTACTTTTTTGTTCGGACATAGTATTCGAAACGGTTCAACCCCAAGACAAAAATCACGTCAGAGACAGAATAATCGTGCCATCGCGGAGCGGAAAAGCGCAGGGAAACAGCCGTTCGGCTATCCTGTGCAGGTACGCGAATACCTCCTCAACGAGGGACCTGGCTTTCGATTAGTCCACACGAACCCGATAGCGGTGTTCGCTCAATTGTCTCTGGCTGTCGAATGATAGCGACGGCGTCTCCGAAACACAACGAATTCGCCGTGATGTTGGCAATTCTTCTAAAAGCCATTCAAGCGGTACATCCGGTAATCTCTGCAGCCTGTAACACGGTC
Organism: Rhodothermia bacterium; assembly: GCA_030428385.1. Taxonomy (GTDB): domain Bacteria; phylum Bacteroidota; class Rhodothermia; order Rhodothermales; family JAAAOL01; genus JAUIDY01. The sequence continues at coordinate 6,541 of JAUIDY010000060.1, forward strand.
GCTAGTTCTTCATCCACCTGTTGCCACCCTCCTGCCTCAAACGCATCCACAACTGCCTTTGATAAGGCTGGACCGGCAACGCCAGCCTGTTGCATTGCATCTCTTTCTGCCTGAACGCCATGCGGACGGGGTCCCCATTCAAACAAAACCTCGCCGTTCCCTCCAAAGCCTACCAGCTTCGGGATACTACGCCCGCCGTTAGTCAGGTGCCGATCAATCAAGTTCAGATTTTCATCGCGTATCAAATACCGCAAGGAAATGTTGGGGTTTAGCGCGGCTGCCCTTTCCAAAATGGGAATGGCAAAGGCTGAATCTGCACACCAATCCTCTGTGAACACAAACCACCACTGCGGTTCTTCCACACAATCTATGGCAGAACGAAGCCGGTTTGAAACACGATAGGCGTTTGCAACACGCTCGGCCCGGTCCCAATTATACTTCCGGTAGTAATGATATCGGCGGGCCCTCTTGTCCAATCCGTGAAGCGGTCTCCCGAGATGAGACATCCATTCCTGCAGATATTCGGCATAACTGATCGAGTGGAGTAGATATGAATGAAGGACAGCAGGAACCGTCATAAACGTGTAGGCAAGTGGTTAAGAAATAAAAATCCGATGATGGGTTTCCACACCCATCACGCTCTCCGTGTATTTCCTGTAGTGGATGTTACACCCTCGTATAAACAGGAAATCTAATTTAGGGTTGTGCCTGACTAGGACTTTATGTTGGTCGCTTTCCCTTGATGTGAGTCAATGCCCATGAAGATGTATCGCGAGCTCGCGGCCTGGTGGCCGCTTCTGTCTCCCGTCGAAAACTATGCAGAGGAGGCGGCCATTTATGCCGAGACTATTTTGCAACACACCCGGCCACCCGTGGCTTCGGTGCTAGAATTGGGATCTGGAGGTGGAAATAATGCTTTTCATCTCAAACAACGGTTTGCTATGACGCTTGTCGACCTATCGGAGGATATGCTGGAAATAAGCCGACGTATCAATCCCGCATGCCGCCATGTGAAGGGGGACATGCGTACTGTTCGGCTTGGCTCGTTGTTCGACGCCGTTTTTATTCATGATGCCATCGATTACATGACCACCCGTGACGACCTCCAGAAGGCCCTGGATACCGCCTTTGTACATTGCCGAGCAGGTGGAACCCTTGTGGTGGTGCCCGATCATTTAAAGGAATCCTTTCAAGAGGAGACCGACCACGGCGGCGTCAACGGATCAGACTACAGCTTGCGTTACCTGGAATGGACATGGGACCCCAATCCTAAGGACACCACCTGTTTGACGGAGTATGCTTTTCTTCTACGATCACCTGATGGATCCGTCGATTGTTTTTCGGAACGCCATGAGCACGGGCTCTTTAGCAAGCATGAATGGATCGACCTGATCGAAGACGTCGGTTTTATCCCTCAAATTATTTCCTTTGGTCTATCCGATCATCCAGGTCACACCTTCGAGATGTTTTTAGGGAAAAAACCTTCGGTGTAGATAAGAAGGTATGTCTTCGATTCGTCCCCCACTTCGCTCAAAGGTGTTCCTTCCGCGCAGTGCTCACACGGCTAATTCGTACAGACGGACTTTAAAATTTTTCGGCGGGCCGAAAGCTTGTCGAACCACACCTCCTGATCAATCACTTCATCATCCAAAAAGTAGTCCCACGCTGTTACCGCATCATCCGTGGAAAGTACCTCATCTTCCAGATGAGCCACCCGTTTGAGAATGGGCTCCGTTCCCATCTGATGCACAAAGGTGATCGTGAATGCGCCATCATGTGCGGTCTCCTTGACCGACAGCCAATTATCACCACATACATGACAGGTGAAAAAACGGGAGTCGGGCGCTTGTTCTTTTGATGCCGATTTCGTGTCGCTGAATCGAACCTGCATAGGCATCATACTTTCACAACCACAAGTCTTGCACGTCATACGCTCCATTGTTCACCTCACGGATCGAGAAAAGGGGCTCTTTTCGAACCCACTACAGCGGCTCCTGTTCAAGAACGCAGTGCTCCTAATGGTTATTATTTTGTGATATACCTTGCGCAAAGACTCGTCAGGATTTTTTGCGCCTACGTCCCCCTCCTTTCTTTGCTTTTCGGGCTGCCAAAAGTTCAACGGCCTCCTCCATGGTAATGGCTTCAGGTGCGCGCCCTTTGGGCAGCGAGGCATTGGTGCGTTGGTGTTTCACATAGGGGCCATATCTGCCCTCCCAAACTTCCACTACCTCACCCGTCTCTGGGTGCTGCCCAATAACCCGGAGGGCTGAACTTTTTTTGTTTTTTGCGGCAAGCAGCGCAAGGGCACGCTCCAAGTCGACGGAAAAGATATCGTCCGAAGCCGTCAGGGAAGCAAAGGTGCGGTTGTGCTGCACGTAAGGACCATAGCGGCCAATATTTGCCTTGATAACCTGGCCATCATCTGGATGCGTTCCCAGGGTACGGGGCAACGATAGCAATTGAATTGCTTGATCAAGGGTAACTTCGTCCGGCCCTAGGTTTTTGGGCAAGGACATTCGCTTTGGCTTTTTCTCATCGTCATCACCCAGTTGCACATAGGGCCCATAAGGCCCCTCCCGGACCAAGATCGGGAGGTCGGCATCGGGATGAATGCCGAGCACATGATCAGGGGCCTCAGCGGCTTGCAAAAGCTCAAGAATCTTCTCTGGAGAAAGATCTGCGGGGAGTGCCCCGTCTGGCACGGAGGCTGTCACTTTCTCTCCTTCGATTTCCCCTTCGGCATAAGGGCCGTAGCGACCTACCCGCACGACAAATTCGCCCCACTGGGGAAATGAGATTGTAGAGATCGAACGAGCGTCGATTTTGTCAAGTGCTTCTTCCACTTTGGGTTCAAGGCCGGCATCTCCTGCATAAAAATTACGCAGGAAAACGGTTGGTTTGCGTTCTCCTGCCGCTATGTCGTCGAGGATGCGCTCCATGTCAGCGGTGAAACCCACATCCACCAACTGCTCGAACTGAGCTTCAAGTAAATTTGTAGTGGCAAAGGCCGTGAATGTGGGGACCAACGCCCGCCCATCCCGTGTCACGTAGCCACGATGCTCGATGGTATCAATAATCGAAGCGTAGGTGCTTGGTCGGCCGATGCCTTCCTTTTCGAGCACTTTAATCAATGTCGCCTCCGTGTAACGGGCTGGAGGCTTGGTTTCATGCCCAACCGACTCAACGGACTTACATGTTGGCGTATCGTCTTTTTTTAGCTCAGGAAGCGGGTTATCCCGGTCTTCCAATGCAGCGTCAGGATCATCACTACCTTCCACATAGGCCCGGAAGAAGCCGGGGAATTCTATGGTTTTACCACTGGCCCGGAACGTGGATATTTCATCTCCTGCACCTGCTTCAATTTGTGCGGTAACCAATCGCAAGCGGGCATCGGCCATCTGAGTAGCCACCGTCCTTTTCCATATGAGGTCATAGAGCCGCGCTTCCATTCCACTCAGCTTCAGTTCGTCGGCCGTTTTCATTGCCGTACCCGCAGGACGAATTGCTTCGTGGGCCTCTTGGGCGTTCCGTACCGTCCCAGAGAACACGCGGGGTTTGGGGCTGAGAAAGTCGTTTCCATATCGTTCCCCTACGGTCCGCCGTGCAGCATCCACCGCCTCCTGCGAAAGGTTGGTTGAGTCGGTCCGCATATAGGTGATAAACCCGTTCTCGTACAACTTCTGCGCAACTTGCATGGTGCGCCGTGCCGAGAGGTTGAGCTTTCGACTGGCTTCCTGCTGCAGGGTTGAGGTAATAAACGGTGCGTACGGCGACCGCTTCTGCTGCCGGATGTTAACATCCGAAACACGCCACGGGGCACCAGGCAACGTTTCTGCCAGGTCTTTTGCCTTTGCTTCGCTGAGAAGCAGCACATCTTTCCCAGCCTCTAAGCCGTCTTTCAGCATGCCCGTGTCGGGGTCGAAATCGCGCCCGGTCGCCAGACGAATACCCGCATAGTGGGTCATGGTGGCTTCGAAATTCTGACCCTTCTCCCGCAGGATTGCTTTTAAGTCCCAATAGCTAGCCGGAACGAACGCAATCCGTTCTTTCTCCCGCATAACCAGCAACCGCACCGCCACGCTCTGTACACGCCCAGCCGACAGCTTCGGGGCAATCTTTTTCCACAACAGGGGCGAGAGGGTATAGCCTACGAGTCGGTCAAGCACCCGCCGGGTTTCCTGCGCATCCACCAGGCTCGCATCAATTTCACGGGTGTGGTCCAGGGCCCCCAAAATGGCTTCGCGGGTAATCTCATGGAATACCATCCTCCGCACCGGGACCTTCGGCTTGAGGACTTCCAAAAGATGCCATCCGATAGATTCTCCTTCTCGATCCTCGTCAGTGGCGATGTACAGTTCGTCGGCTTCCTTGAGCGCCGCCTGCAGTTCCTTGACGATTTTCTTCTTGTCTTTGGGAACGACGTAGATCGGTTCGAATCCATTCTCCACCTGCACGCCGAGCCGCGCCCACGGCTTGTTTTTCAGTTTCGCCGGAATCTCCGAAGCCGAGGCTGGCAAATCTCTGACATGCCCCATGCTGGCCTCAATGCGGTAGGTATCTTTCGGTAAAAAACGTCGGATGGTTCGGGCTTTGGTGGGAGATTCTACAACAACCAATCGCTTCATATGTAAATCTACTTAGGTGCTTTAGGACAGGCCAAAGGGGTTCAAGGAAACAAACCGCTTCACAACCCCGGCGCTTCAGAAAGGGCCAATCTCACGCCATCGGGATGACAACGTTCCGACAGTTCTTGGGACGGATTCTTGAAATAATTACCTGCCGGTACTAATTCTATTTGCTCCCTCGATGTGTCTGAAACGTTAAATCAACGCAAATTACACGGTCTGAGCCTCTTCAGCGAAGAACGGCGACCTCGCAGGCCCTAAATTGCGCCCGGCAATGCACCGCCACCACGCATCGCCTTAATTTGGAATTAACGTCACCCACTAAACCCCTATCCCATCCGATATGGCTGACACTAAGTACGTCTACCGCTTTGGCAACACCAACACCGACGGCGACCGCTCGATGAAAGAGTTGCTCGGCGGCAAAGGCGCCAACCTCGCCGAAATGGGCAGCATTGGCCTGCCCGTCCCTCCAGGCTTCACCATCACCACCGAAACCTGCAAGCAGTTTCTCGACCTCGGCGAGGCATGGCCGGAAGGGCTGGACGAGCAAGTAAAGGCGGGGATCGCCCACATTGAAGACGAGATGGGCCTGAAGTTTAATGACCCCAATAATCCTCTTCTCGTCTCCGTTCGCAGTGGTGCCGCCGTTTCGATGCCGGGCATGATGGATACGGTCCTCAACCTCGGCCTTAATGATGTGGCCGTGCAAGGGCTCGCCAAGGCCATGGGCAACGAACGCTTTGCCTACGACGCCTACCGCCGTTTCATCGACATGTTTGGCGATGTGGTCATGGGTGTCCACCACGAACATTTCGAGCACGCCATCGACAGCCTGAAGCAGGAGCGCGGTGTGGAGCATGACACCGAGCTCAGCACAAAGGACCTGAAAGAACTGGTGGATCGCTACAAAGCCATCTACCGGAAGCACACAGGGCATATGTTTCCCTCGGATCCGGTTGAGCAATTACGTTTTGCGATCAACGCGGTTTTCCTTTCATGGAATAGCTCCCGTGCGATCAAGTACCGCCGTATCAACCGCATCGCCGGGCTGATCGGTACGGCCGTGAACGTGCAAGCCATGGCGTTTGGAAACATGGGCGACGACAGTGGAACGGGCGTCCTGTTCACGCGCAACCCCTCGACAGGAGAAAAAGAGCTGTATGGCGAATTCCTCGTCAATGCGCAGGGGGAAGATGTGGTGGCCGGGATCCGAACGCCGGAGCCCATCGCTGGCATGGCGAACGTCTTCCCAAAGGCATACAACGACCTTGTAGATGCGACCAAGCGCCTGGAGTTGCACTACAAGAACATGCAAGACATCGAATTCACCGTTCAGCGAGGCCGCCTCTTCTTGCTCCAAACCAGGAATGGCAAACGTACCGGCACAGCGGCCATCCAAATTGCTGTGGACATGGTCTCGGAAGGGCTGGTGAAGAAAAAAACCGCCGTTCGTGACCTCGTCGAGCCAGGACACCTCGATCAACTGCTCCATCCTCGTTTTCGTGACGAAACCTCGTATAAAAGCGACGTGATTGGGACTGGGCTACCCGCTTCTCCGGGGGCTGCCGTCGGACAGGTGGTCTTTAGCGCCGATACTGCTGAAGAATGGCGTGAAGAAGGCAAAAAAGTCATCCTCGTTCGCATCGAAACCAGCCCTGAGGATGTGGGCGGGATGGACGCCGCCGAAGGTATTCTTACTTCGCGCGGTGGCATGACGAGTCACGCCGCCGTGGTGGCACGCGGTTGGGGCAAGCCCTGCGTGGCTGGTTGTGGGGACATCGTCATAAACTACAGAAACAAAACCTTCACCAATGGCGAAGTCACGATCCATGAAGGGGAATGGCTTTCGCTGAACGGTTCTACTGGAGAAGTTATTCTCGGCCAACAAGACCTGGTCGCTCCCGAGTTGAGTGGCGGGTTCGCTACGTTTATGGAGTGGGCCGATGAGTTCAGGACGATCAATGTACGTGCGAATGCTGATGCACCGGCTGACGCACGACAGGCCATCGAGTTTGGTGCTGAAGGTATTGGGCTTTGCCGCACCGAGCACATGTTCTTTGAAGGCGACCGCATCCAGGCTGTACGCGAAATGATCCTCGCTGGCTCGGAAACCGAACGCCGCGCCGCCCTCGCGAAGTTGCTCCCTTACCAGCGCGATGACTTTGAAGGTCTCTTCCGTGAGATGGCGGGCAAGCCTGTAACCATCCGCCTCCTCGACCCGCCGCTGCATGAGTTCCTTCCGCATGACCCTGAAGGCAAACGCCAGATGGCCCAGTCACTTGGCGTGACATTGGAAGAAGTACAAGCCAAAGTTGATTTCCTCGACGAATTTAACCCCATGCTGGGTCACCGCGGATGTCGATTGGGTATTGTGTACCCGGAAATCACGGAGATGCAGGCACGTGCTATCCTTGAAGCTGCGGTGGTCGTGGCCGAAGAAGGAAAAACCGTGCTGCCCGAAATTATGGTTCCGCTGATCGGCACGCTCGAAGAATTTGCCGACCAGAAGGAGCACATCAAGGACACGGCAGAAGCGGTGTTTGCTGAAAAAGGCAAACGCATCGAATATCTCATCGGGACGATGATTGAGATCCCGCGTGCCGCGCTGATCGCTGACGAAATTGCGCAGGAAGCCGAATTTTTCTCGTTCGGCACCAACGACCTGACGCAGATGGGCTTCGGCTACAGCCGCGACGATGCAGGCAAATTCTTGCCCTATTACACCGAAAAAGGCATCCTCCCGGACGACCCCTTCCAGGTGCTCGACCAAAAAGGGATCGGGCAACTCGTGAAGCTCGGCACCGAACGTGGACGCTCTACTAATGCTTCCCTCAAGGTAGGCGTCTGTGGGGAACACGGCGGAGAGCCAAGTTCCGTCGAGTTCTTCTTCAAGACGGGCCTCAACTACGTTTCCTGCTCGCCTTTCCGCGTACCGATTGCGCGCCTGGCAGCAGCACAAGCCCAGTTGCGCTCAGAAGCCTAAGCATACAGCACTTGCTAAGCCTAAAGGGGCATGGAAATCCATGCCCCTTTTTTTATACTACCCTCTCTTTTTCACTAGACCTGCTGCCATGAGTTGGATTTTTGGATGTGTTGGCGACCATCTACAGGCAGATGTGCGTGCGGGGCTATCTTTTCTAAACCAACGCGTAAACGATCATTCAAAAAGTCCAACTTTTGATATTACCTGGGGAGGGCTTCCTGAAACAAATCATGCTGGTCCATGGGAGTGCCCTCAGTGCAAAAGCGGCGGATGGGTGGTTGTTGGCGTTGGGCTGCACGTTCTCGGAACCAGGTGCGAAATCCTATCGACGACCCAGTGGCAGGCGTTTTTCGAGAAGCGTATCGTCAATCTGGTTGATTTAGATGGGCATTTTGTGGCAAGTCGCTGGTGCTCCTGTAAATTCGAGGCCTGGACCGACCCTTTAGGTGTTCGAACGCTGTATTTCACCAAGAAACGGGATCACCTCTACGTTTCAACCCGCCTCGACTGGCTTGCCCAAAGTACCGACCATACGAGCATTAATTGGGAAGCCTTTGGTGCGCATTGGCTGGCATTTAACCAGTTTTCTTCCGAGAGCCTTGTTGAAGGGATTGATCGACTGGGCGCTGGCGGGCACCTGGTTTGGGACCTTCACACACTAGAGGTATCCCATAATCCCTGGCACCCAGTACCCCTATCCAACGTTACTCCCGAGGATTTCCTTGGCACCCTAAAGACCTTCCTTCTTCCAGCCGATAGAAGCGTAAGTCTGGGCCTGTCTGGTGGACTTGACTCCCGCCTTCTGCTCTCTCTTGGAGCTGATGCCCCCTCCCTGCAGGCACACTCCTTTGGGTCAACAGCACATCCCGATGTAAAGCTGGCTCAATCCGTTGCGGCTTCTGTCAACTGTTCGCATAGGATCTACCACGAACCCGTACCTGATGCCAAAGCGTGCCTCGACCTAACAGCTGAACATGTCGCCCAAACGCAGGCTGTATCAAGCGCTTCATCCTCCCTTGGCTTGCGCTATTATCCTTCTCTCTACAAAGCAGGAAATATTATCGTTGATGGCGGTTTTGGCGAAGTGGCACGAAGACAGTTTATGAACCGGCTGCTCCGCAAAAACAAAAATGCACTCCTTGCTGGAAACGTCGACGCTATTGTGCCACATGTTCTTTTTTCTCGCGCCGACGTCTTCTCACACGACGTCAATCACGCAATGAGGGAGGGGCTCAAAAAGCAAATCAGACGTTTTCTGGACGACGTGGTTAACACCGAGGGGCTTGGTCCTGAAATGATTGTAGATCTCTGGGGGGTACGCGCGAGACTTCCAAACTTTTTTGGCTACGAACAATCCCGGCTGGATAGACTCTGTGTTTCATATATGCCTTTTGCCCAGCCCTCTCTCTTAAAGCTTTTGTTTAACCTACCCCTCTCATCGCGCCAAAATGGGCGGCTCTTCCGCTTTGCCATCAGGAAGAATACACCACAACTCGCGCGACTTCCACTTGTAAAAGGAGCCCGAACCTACCCTTTTCGTCTCGGCCCTGTTGGAGCTTTTGCGTGGACTAAACTGGCGTCAGTTCTTTTCAACCAGAAGCTACACACCAGCCGATACCAATTTGTGCAGGCCGTCCTGCCACTACTCCCCGAGATAGCAAAAACGGCGGCCGAGCAAACCAACTTATTCAACCCAAAAAAAATCGACTTTCTCCTCTCAAGGTATAAAGCCGGACATCATGAGTACGAAGGTGCCATCGACTGGTGGCTAGCCTTTGAATTATGGCGTCGTTCCCTTACTTCACCAGAGTCGGTTTCATGAGACGTCCCGGTCCTCGAACACGACAACCCCTAACGGCTCGTTAGGCTGGCATCGGAGTACGATGAACAACGTTTGCACCTGCTTCATACAGGGTTGCCTTTCCTGACCCGACATACGCTTCAGGACAACGCCATTTTTCTCGTAGAAAATGCCCGGTGTAGAGATACCGTGTAAAATCATGTCCCACGGAGACTTCGGGTAGGTAATGGAGATGAACGTGATGCCAAGGACGGCACATTTGAGATTTGCAGGGCACGACAGGGTCAAAGAGGAAGCGTTCACCCTCCTTTTCGAAATGGACCCAGGCATGGGCAGCCGGCTCCTCACAAGGAACGGACCACCATCCCACCACGAATTCGGCTTCGAACCCCATCCGGACTAACTTGCGCCACGTCCATAAGGCAAAGTCTTCACAATCTCCTTTTTGCAGCACTTCAAATAAGCGTGGATGCTGCCAATAGTCTTCGGTTTGAAATAAATCGTGATCCCTCACATACTCACATGTCAGCAACCAGTCCTTCAACTCATGTATCGAGGAGATGGGCACCGTACTTTCACCTTCGAAGTACCAGGCAAACTCGTGTTCCGCCCCCAATCCGTACCGACACATGGGGACTGCAAAAGGAAACCGCCGCCAGGGATTGGTGGGAGAAACGGAGCGGAGAAGAAGCCGCCTGACAGGGCGAAGAAGAGACCGTAGCAATCTTTGCACGAGCAGTGTGCGCAATTCGAGGGAGGGGACAGTTGCAGTACGGAGCCCCCTTCATATCGTTGCATACTGCCTGCACAGGATTCTGACACATTTCTTGATTCGCCAGAATCGAAGCCCCGACTAGCGTGTTGTATGGTCAAAGCACGGGTTAGATGACGTTCGAATCTAGCCTCGGGTTATCTGCCTAGGCGCTCATCTACATTTTTTTTTAAGCAGCCGATTCATCACTCCCTATCGGTTGTGTGTATCACCAACGAACAACTGGACATTGAACAATTCGAGTTTCCCGCTCTTGCCCCCGGACGACTCCTTCGAGCAGTGGAGCCGACGCCTTCAGTCTTCGGACCAGCAGGCGTTTTCGGAATTGTTTGATGCCATGCATGTAACCCTGCTGCGCTATGCTTGGCGGTTTACGAGTGACGAAGAAGCCGCTCGTGATGTCGTTCAAGATGCTTTTTTGAAGCTTTGGAACATCCGAAAGGAAATTGACCCGAAACGGTCACTGAAAGCGCTCCTTTATACCATGGTGCGCAACCTTTCGCTGAACCACAACCGGGCAGCACAACATACCAACGGTGTCTTGCCGGAGCACGACTTGTATGATCATCATCCAAGTGCCGAAGAACACTTCGATGCGAGCATGCTAGACTCTTACCTCCGCAGGTGCATTGAAGAAATGCCTGAACGCAGACGCGAAGCTTTTGTCCTCAGTCGTTATGAAGGGCTGAGTCACGAAGAAATCGCAAACATCATGAACCTGACACCACGAACGGTAAATACCCATATTGTTCTTGCTCTAAAGGATTTGCGGAGCCGCCTTCAAGCGCTTCAACCACACTCGGCCTCATGAAGCAAAGCTACAAACATCCCCTTCCTCCACCCATTCGTTCGGCCATCGAAGCCGAGCCGATGAAGGAACATGCTGAGTTAAAACGTATGTGGGACCTTGCAGGTCTTGCATTTCCTCCTCCTCCATCGGAGGCACGTTTTAAACAGCTTGGTGCGGAAATTTGGACCAACCTTGAATCGGCGATTCAGCCGGCACCACACCGAGTGGACCGCGTAGCGACGCGCCCTGCACTGCGGTTGGTACGCCCGCAAACCATGCGCTGGATGGCCCTGGCTGCTTCTTTTGCCTTGCTTGCGGTGGTTGGTCTTTCCTTATGGCTACAACCCATCACGGTTTCGGCTCCTGCGGGAGATATGGTTGCCGTTACGTTACCCGATGGCTCTGAGGTAACGCTCAATAGCGGAGCAACCGTAACCTACGGACGCCGTTTTGGGGAGACTACCCGTGCGGTTGCACTCACGGGTGAAGCTTTCTTCGATGTTACAAAAGCCTCCACGCCTTTTATCGTGGAAACGTTTAATGGCGCGACCACGGTGTTAGGGACCGAATTTAATGTCCGTGCTTGGCCCGATGATTTAGACGCTGCCACACAAGTCTCCGTTGTTTCTGGCGTCGTCCGCCTGGCTTCTTCTTCTGGTTCCTTTGTTACCCTTACAGCCGGTGAAGCCTCCACCCTCTCCCTTGATGCTTCTTCACCGACAGCCCCTTCATCTGTAGAAACCGAGCACGTTCTTGCGTGGCAGCACGATGGATTTAAATTCACCAGTACACCACTGGGAGTCATTTTAAACGAGGTAGAGCGTCGGTTTGACATCACTATTCACGTGACCGATGAAGCGCTTCTTAGCGAGCCCACCGACATATTGAAAGAAAAGTCCCTTGGTCCGGAAGAGATCCTGCGCGATATTAGTGAGTACAATGGATACGCGTTTCGCGCTGTGGATGGGGGCTTCGAACTCTACCGCTAGTCGGTTCAGTTTAGCTACTGATTTTCGAGCAAAGCCTGTGTTGTCCATCGGATAGCACAGGCTTTTTTCGGTATCCGTGGAAAGAGTCTCCTTCGAATGCCGCAACGCGCTTCCGCCTATCTGTATCGACTCCGGCGCCCCTCTTGGCAAGCATGGGTTTTCGTTCTCGGTGTACGCGTTGCGTCCTTACTCTTTTTCTCATTTCAACGGGTTGTGCCTTTTTTACAGGTACTGCCGCCTCCCAGTCCCAGCTCCTTGCTTCTTCGGACAGCCTTGGGCTACGCCCCTTGCGCGACGTCCTTTATCAGGTCCAATCCTCTACTGGAATTGACCTCTTTTACGACGCTGGTCTGATTGATGGGAAATATTCCGGCGTCGTTTCGCAACAGAATGCCCGGTCACCAGAAGAAATGCTCCAACATGCCTTGTTTGGGACGGGTTTGTATTCTTTCAGGCTCACTTCAGGGACTTTCGCCATCAAGGCCATCCCACCCAAGGGCGAGGCAACGGGAAGTGTACGCGGTCTGGTGTTCGACGGCACCACTGGTTCCTCCCTTCCGAATGCTCATATCTGGCTGTTCGCAGACTCAGATCGAGGGGCGGTATCTGATGCCCGTGGTCAGTTCTATTTTGATCGGCTCCCAGCAGGAGAATACGTCTTACACATTAGCCACCTGGGATTTGACCAGATGACGGCCCTCACGGTGGTTTTACCCACCGAGGAATCAACCCTCTCGATCGCGCTAACACCTCGACCCGTTCCGATTAGCCCCATTATCATCGAAGGAATTCAGGCCCCCGCCCGCGTTATTTTCCTGCGAGATGATCGATCAGAAGACGAACTTGCGCCTGCCCGAGGATATGGAACGGCCGATGCCTTGCGAGGTCTAGGCGAAATCATGGGGGTACGAACAGGAGATGCCACTGCCGACATACACATTCAGGGAGGTGAAACGGGCGAACATCAATTTCAATTAGATGGTGTTCCAGTCTATGAACCGGTTCATCTCCGAGGATTACTAGGCGCCTTCAATCCATTTGCCCTTGAGCGGATTACCGTGCACAAGGCAGGTTTTTCGGCCTCCGAAGGCAGCCAAATTTCGGGAGTCATACGGGCGGAACATGCCCTGACCTCTTCCGATGGACGGGTCCTCGACATGCAGATTGACCCGTTGAGCATCAACGCTCGCCTTACCGGAATTATTGGGGATCCAGAAAAGCTGCATGCTCAGGTGATGGCTGCGATGCGTACCAGCGTCTGGGATGTGTACTCTCCCAATCGCCTAGACAGCTTGTTCGAGAGTTGGAATGCCCCAGACCCTTTTCTTCTGCGTGCATCCTTGTTAGCCGCTCAAGAAAGTGGACGGGTACCCATCATTGGGGCCGAGCGTCAAATCCCAGATTCTTCGTGGGCCCGAAACCCACCTGAACTTGGATTTAGAGATATTCATGGGGCCTTCCGCCTACACCAGGAACGTCACCGGTCTTTGCATGGCTCGTTTTATCACAGCCAAAACAACATGCAAGCGGATCGCTTCTTTGCACGCCCGGAAGCAGATACCATCTTTGCATCGTTGGATCAATATCAGTGGTGGAATACCAATGCTCAAATTAACTATAGTGGGCTGTTTGGTTCGCGGACATTTATGTTGGCCCGTGCCCGGACTAGTACCTATCGCTTATCCCATGATTACCTTTCCCTGAATAACCGAGAGTTCGTCGCCCTGCCTGGTGGTACCATTATCGTTAGTGAACTTAAAGACGTAGATGATGGCAACTATATCTCCGAACAAGCCGCAGAGATTGAACTTGATTATAGCCTGAGGGCGCATGAATTCAGTGGCGGCCTTGAAGTCGTTCGCACCCATCATCGCTTCTCTTTGTCAGATGTTTACCTGACCACCATTAACAACGAAGCCACCAATTGGCAGCTCAATTCGTTTTTCGAAGATGTTTTTCATCTCGGCCCGTGGCAGTTCACTGCTGGCTCCAGGTTCTCTTTTGTCCCACAAAAACAATCCGTGTTTGCCGAGCCTCGCTTTGAGCTTCGTACCGATATGGTCACCGGGGAGCGAGGTACTTTTACGGCACGCCTTGCAGGGGGGCTTTATCGTCAGTTTGTCCACCAGTTCGATATCAGCAGCGTAAGTCCGAGCGCGTTGTTACCGGGCGTTCGATTTTGGATGCCTATAGACTCGACGGTTTCCCCGGCCAAAGCCTATCACTTGGCCGCCGATCTTTTGTGGCAACCCACCCCTACCCTTTCGATTCGGCTAGAAAGCTACTACAAACATCAACCGCACATTCTGGCTATCAACTACCCTGCTTTGATAGGACAGGAAGAGGCTGCTCCTATACCTACAAGCAGCGACGTGATTACGCTTTCCAATCAAGTTGACTTTCTCCGCAACAGTCGGGGGTATGCCTTAGGGAATGCACTTGCTATAGAACACCTGTTCGAAAGACTTCGAATTGGTGCCCGGTACGAATATAGTTTGGCACAACGCGAATATGCGTTCGAAGGCGAAGACGATGTTAAGGTATCACTTGAAGTAGCTCCCTGGAACGTCACTCATGGCCTGAATTTGTCCTTTGACATTCTGCCTCGTCCAGGTATGATAACCACCGTACGCTGGAGAGGAGGCTGGGATAGGCGGTGGGGATACCGAAAGGCTTATTACGACTTCCTGCCTACGAATTCCTACTCTCTTTCGCGGTACGACTGTGATGCCGACTTAAATACCTGTGACATCAACCTATCAAACCCATCGGCTCATAAACTTCCCCCCTTTCGCCAGCTGGATCTAGGAATTGCATATGCACTTCCTCTCAGTCAGGCGGCCCTTCAATTTCGGTTAGACGTGCTTAATGTGTTCAATCGAGAAAATATTGCAGACTGGAGCATTCGGGCCACGGAAGACGATGACCGCATGTTGGTGTATGAAAATGATGTTCCTCGGGGTTCGCTTCCACGTACCATCTCATTGGCCCTTCGGCTAAAATGGTAAAGAAGTACTTCAACTGGCTCTCTGGTGGCGCCCCTCTCATGTTGCTTCCATTATTTTTGAGGGTATGGTTCATCATCGGCACTAAGTTTGGTGTATTAAACGTGATACTTTACCATTGAGCGGTTTCCCCTACCGCGCTGCGAGCATAGCCTCACCCCATGCAGCCTATGAAACCCTACATTACTACCCTATTCCTCCTCATTGGGATGACCCTGAATGTTCAGGGTCAGTCTTTCCGCACGGCTACGACCAATCTCACAGCCTCCCAACAAGGAGCCCTAGCGCTGGGCGACCTCGATCTGGATGGTCGATTGGACGTTATCGCCTCTGGCTTTGATATTGACCAAAAAGCCTCCTTTCATTTATACCGCAACGAGGGTGAAACAGGAAGCGCGTGGTCCTTTACCCAGGTAGATAACTCTTTGCCGAGCCTTGTCGCTTCCTCACTCGACCTCGCCGACTTCGATAATGACGGAGACCTTGATTTATTGGTAACCAGCCTGTCTGTCTCTGATGTTTTTCGGAACGACGGTGGTTTTCAATTTACCCGTTTGAATCTCGGGATGAGTCCGATTACTCAAGTAGGCGGTGTCCAAGAGTTGGTTAATACGCCTTCCGCAGCGTGGGGTGACTTTGACAGCGATGGCGACTTCGACGTGCTGCTTACTGGCACTGAACTCGGCACTTCGCTCGTTTACCAGAACATGGGGGGTGGCTCATTCATACCAAAAAATCTCGACATTGGTGACCTTCGGGGTGGCTCGGTTGAGTGGGGAGACTATGACAACGATGGTGACCTTGATATTCTTGCCACCCACCAGCCAGGCCCTGTAGGCAGTGTGGGCTTCACTCGGATCTTCCGTAACGACTCCGGTGCTTTCGTAGACATTTCCGCCAATTTGCCCGGTACCAACGGGGCTGCGTTTGAGACAGGCTCTGCTTCATGGGGAGACGTTGATAATGACAACGACCTCGATGTCCTGTTTATGGCCGATCGTCTTGAAGGAGGCACTTCGACACCCGTAGGCGTTTTCCGAAACGATGGGGATAACGTATTCACGGACTCGAACGACTTACTTCCTGCTGCATACTTTGGGGATTTCTCTGACTTCGATGCCGATGGTCGCTTGGATGTGCTGCTTAATCGCTTCGACACCTCCGGTAGCCAATCGACCTCCACGAGTACGTTTGTCCAGTTTTACAAAAACACGGGAAACGGATTTGCGCAGTCCCAGGCCGCACTTCCAGGTATTTGGTTTGGTGCGATCGCCATTGGTGACCTCTCGGGCGACGGATTCCCTGATGTACTCGTTTCGGGTGCGCGGGAAGAGAATTTTCGAGTCACACGTGACCCCTTTATTGACTTCTACGTCAATGAAGGGACTGACGCCCTCTTTAATCAACGTCCAGAACCCCCTACAAACCTACGCTCCTTCCGCAATGGTTCCGACCTGGTTTTAGAGTGGGATGCGGCCTCAGACCCTGAGAGCCCGTCAGCTTCGTTAACGTACAACGTACGGGTGGGTACCTCCCCTTCGGGTAACGAGATTGTCTCAGCAATGGCTTTGGAGGATGGTACACGGTTGGTTGCCCGTGCAGGTAATGCCGGCCATGGGCACCGTATGGTGATCCGCAACCTGGACCCCAACACGGATTACTTCTGGGCCGTCCAAGCCATTGACGCTGGTTCCGTTGGCTCTGCGTTTGCAACAGAAGCAGTCGCCACCGATGTGGCCCAAGGAAATGAGATTCCTGATACCTTTGCGCTTGTCGGGAATTATCCCAACCCTTTTAATCCAGGAACCACCATACAGTATTCGCTCCCACAACAGGCTACCGTGAGACTTGCGATTTATAACGTCCTTGGAGCGGAAGTGGCAACGCTTGTTAATGGCACCCTGCCAGCCGGTGAACACGAAGTCTACTGGAATGGCCGCAGTGCCCAGGGTAATGTCCTGCCATCAGGACTATACGTTTATCGCCTTGAAACCCCGGGGGAGTCGTTCTCTCGTACCATGGTTCTCCTCAAGTAGGTTTCAAGAGGGTGCACCGAGAGCTGCTTTAACTCAGCAAATCGTTGATGCGGCGGGACCACCACTTACGGTGGACGATTCGGTCTACATGCAGATCTGCGTCGAATAACGCTGCTTTGGACAACTCAGCCAGTGTTTCCCATTTTTGCTGGAGCACATAGGTTGCATTTTCTCGATTCATGCTCTCAAGGACGAAAAAATCCTTGTCCGGAAAGCCGAAAATGATGTACCCAGTAAAACCAGCCTGACCGATGGCGATGAAATCCGCCCCATATTTATTAATCGTTGCAAGCCGTTTTCGAATGATGGGCTGAAAATGTTCGGGCTGCTCATCAATCGTGGACTGTACAAACTCTTCCAAGTCATCCCAGAGCCTCCGCTGCCGGGGAAGGACGTTCCAATGAAGCCGCCGCCGCTCAGGGTAGCAAATCTCTACCGTTGCATCAATTAGGACAAGATTTTCTCCGAACAATTCGAGAAATAAGTTGATTGTATGGAGGAGGTCACCCGATTGGTTCGCAGCATAGACAACGGGCTCTGCCACTACCACCTTCTCCCCTTGATCTGTTGTTGCAATGGTTAATTCGATGCCGGGGGGTGGTACAAACGTGCGAGGATACCGCTGGTAAGGAACGTCTACCACTTTTGAGCGACCAACATGATTCGCCGGTCCATCCCATGCTTTTCGCTGCCATTCCAACTGGCGATAGATAGTCTCCATGGGTTGATCTTTCTGCACCAACCATTTTCCTTCGGCATTAAAAAGACTTACTCGGCCTACGGCCTTCGGCACCACTGTTTCTCCTTCATTTAATGCTGGAGTAAATCCAATCTCGCAAAGTCGTTTCTTTAACCGGGTGATATTCTGCAGCGCAATGATTACGGAAGCGCCTTCTTCTAGGTCGGGCATATTGGCCCGTAGGCTCCGAATGCGTTTCTTCTGAATAACCATGGTTTAGAGTAATTGTAACCGGGAAATTGGGTCCAATACAGCGGCAACAGAATTTCCGGAGCAAAGAAATGTCACTGCCTTTTTTATCGGCTGAATTTTCCAGAAAATAAAGTCTTTTCAGTAGATGTCGAGCCGAGTAGACTCCAGGAAAAGCGTAATCAATCCTGCCGATTAGAGATGTATTGCAAGTGCAGAGAACGGATTAGACACGTCGTAAGAAAGGGGGTATTTTTTTGAATGCACTCATTAACCACTCCGATAGGAAATACTGAATCGAATCCAGGCCGATTCGGGCTTCCATCGTCCATTCTCCATTACATACGCAGGGCTCCACTCTAATTTACTAGTGGCTTCCATGGCAAGGGCATCCAGTACGGGATGCACCGATTCTAGCAATTGAATCGCCTCGGGCATCCCTTCCCTGTTTAATCGTACTTGCATCGACACACGCCCGCCAATATTGTTGTTCTTTAAGCTGTCGGGGTAAGCCAACGGGATGTCTGTACCAACTTCTAGCGCTTTTCTTGGCTCTCGATAATGATTGCGAAGGGACTTATACCCATCCTTCTTAAACGTGGAGGCCAAATCGCCCAGGTTTTGAGACAAATCTGCTTGATCGAGCTTCGGCGCAACGTACAACGTGAAAAGGGAGTCGATATGTTCAGGGTCGTTGCGAAAAAGAGGGATGAGTGATTGTTTGACGGCGATGATCAAGCGCTCCTTGGCTATTCCGGACCGTCTGGCAACCGAAGCATTCGCGGCCAACACTTCCTCTTCATAAAGGCCCATACTTCGTAGTGATTCCAGATCTCGGAAGGCACGAACGGTGTCCACTCCCTCCATCCACCATTTACCTTCAATACCCACCCATCCATCTGGAGGTACGGGAAGCTCCCCTGAGGATGGAGTACAATGAATTGATAGAAAAGCGAGGAGCAAAACCCCTGCTATATTGAGAAAACGCATGGGAGCTAAACAGAATGAGGGAAGGGTGTCGCTACAGCATACAGAGCAGATGAGTTCCGTCTGCCAGACTACTTGCACGGAAGATTCCAGAAAGAAGACCAATGAGATGATCATTGGTTATCGTGGAATTAGGCCTCCTGTTCAGTTAATCGAACAAAATAGCGCCGCCGATCCATGGCGACGACTTTCACCTTGCTTCCTGTTGCGATAAAAGCCCCCTCCGTAACCACCTCAATGCGTTCACCACCGATTTCTACAATTCCTGTGGGGCGCAATGGGGTAAGGGCATGCCCCTCCTTGCCAAGATATTGTGCCCGATACTCATGCTCCCGGGCCACCCGTTCATCATCCTCTTTCAAATTAGTCGCCAAAATAAACCGTTCCCAGGCACCAGAAGTCCACAAATAGTAAAATACGCTTCCGGCCACAGCGCCCGTTCCGATCAGAGAAAGGGTCCCCCAGAGGAGTCCTTCTTCCACAAATACATAACCGACGGCAAACAACAATAAAAGAAAACCTAGGACCCCCACTACATTAAAACCCGGAATCAGATAAACCTCTATGACGATGAGGCCTAAGCCGACTAGAATGAGCAATATGGGTGTCAGTAATTCCACAGAAATCAGATTATTCGTGTACCGTGTGTCCTCCTGTACGAGCTAGGCTGTAGATGTTTCGCTTGCGCCTTCAAAGGTCTCGACTTTGCGTACCTCCACCCGACTTCCACGCACACTCACCACCCGGATTGCTTCGCCCGCCTCAATAAATTCTCCAGCGGTCATCACGTCCACCCGTCGATCATCTGAATCTAACTGCATGACTCCGGAGGGGCGAAGCGTTGTGATTGCTCTCCCAATTTGCCCGAGTAAGGACGCATCGGTGTCTGCGGAGGTATACCCCGTGGCACTTGAAAGGTCAGGCTCTAACACAAGATTGCGGAATCGCTCGGAACGGGGTAGGTATCGCCCCATTGACACAAGCAGCATCACTAATAGGACCAGGGTGATGGCCAGCGTGCTGGTTGCGGAAGTGATGGCTCCCCCCGAGGGAAAGCTAAACCCCACATTCCCAACCAATGATGCCACCAACGCCCCAAGCACACAAATGATACCGGCAATGCCAGCAATACCGAAACCCGGTATCACAAAAAGCTCCGCAAATATTAGCGCCACACCAATGATAAAAACAATCAATTCCCAGCTTTCAACCAACCCGAGTAAGTAGTGCGGAGCAAAAAAAGCAGCAGCCCCAATGAGGGCAATACCTCCAGCAAAGCCTACTCCCGGCGTCTGTAGCTCGAAATAAAGCCCGCCCAACATCATCAGCATTAAGATGGATTGGACAACGGGCGAAGCGAAGAAGCGAAGCACTTTTTCTGCCCTGCGGGCCTGATGTGCTACGACGGTGGCCTCCTCAAAGCCATACTCTTCCAACACGGCTTCAACAGAGGAAAACACTCCATCCGCTACGCCTAGATTAAACGCCTCTGCAGAAGACAGCGTAAGTACTTGGCCCTCTTCTGAGACGCCTTCTACGAAGAGGGTCTCGTCCACCATAGACTCTGCGATGGCAGGGTCTCTCTCGTTGGCCTCCGCTGTGGCACGCATAAGTCCACGCATATAACTCTGGTATTTATCCGGGGCCGCTTCACCACTCCCTCCCTCCACAACCGTAGCCGCACCAATAGAGGCACCGGGCACCATAACAATCCGATCTGCGGCGTAAGAGATGAGCGCGCCAGCAGAAGCGGCATTTTTGTCAATAAATGCAACCGTCGGCAGATTCGTATTTAGGATGGCCTTCCGGATGTGATCAGCAGCATCTAACAATCCCCCAAACGTATCCACATGGAAAACCACCAGTGCCGCGTCGCCTTCTTCAGCGTCCGAAATCGCACGGTCCAAGTACGTAGCGAGAGCATTATCAATTAGCCCTTCCACGGGCACTACATACACGACACCATTTCCCAGTTCATCCAAGACGAGCGGCTTAGGTGCCCGGTTTGGTTGTGCCCAGGCAGGGAGTGCAAAGAGCAGTGCCGCGAGGAGGTAAACACCCAGAGTGCTTTTCATGGTGAGGCCGGTCTAATTCGGTCGTTATCGCTTTTACGGCGCTAGTGCCAAAAAAGATTTGACCCGAAACGAATCCTACTACTGTTCTACGAGAACAGGCGTCCCCACCTTAACAATCTCCCAAAGCTCATCCATATGTGTATTATGAACTGCTACACATCCGTGTGTCCAATTTGAACTTACACCGGTCCCATCGCCATGCAATTCAATCCAACCTCCAAGGGCCGTATTCATCGGGGGCATGGAGAATGTGCGCTCGGCGTACATGATCGAATCGTATTCCCGTTGTGAAATGAGCCCCTGTTCTATGCCGCGGGTAGCATCTTCACCGTTGGGATAATTCAGGACGAAGGCCTTATAAAACTGACTGTGGGGATTTTTTCGAACAACAAAAAACACACCCTCGGGGGTCCTCCAGTCATCAGGGTTGGATTCACTACCCCGTTGCTCTTTGTCGGCAAAAGCATTGTACCCAAAGTCAGCCGGATATTTTTTGATCAGGTCGGTTCCCCGATAGAGATACACCATTTTGGTTCGTTTGGAGACACGAATCCAGACATTGGAAACAGCACCTTCCTCCACAAATCCCATGGCCCCATCTTGTGTCCTCACCTTCAGCCATCCCTCACGGTATTCCTGGAGAAAAACGGGCTCCCGAAACCCAAGCTCTAGATAGGGCGATGTGTCGGTGGGCTCGCGGAAAAGCGTGGCCTTGTGTTCGACAACGTAATAAATATCACTCGTTGGCGGAGTAGGCTGAGCCCTTGCCTCAGAGGCAAACCCGCTCAAAAGAATAAAGAGTAGGACCAGACTCACACGCATGACTACAGAAAAAGGGAATGATTCCTCAACGGTACAAAGATAAATTGGCCGCTCAGGCATTTTCAAGCAGCCTCCACGATTTCCATATTGTGCCGAATGCACCATTCGTACGCTTCGATTACGCCTTTAATAACAGCGTGTTGGGTGACAAACGAAACTTGTTCACGTACAGCCGGGATTGCGTTGGTCGGTGCAAACGAAAACCCAACCCTCGCTAACGCTTCTAAATCTCCTGAAGAATCCCCGATATAGGCGAGTTCATCCAGAGATACACCTACAGTATCGGCAAACCAGTGCAAGGATTGAGCCTTGGTAACGGTGGCAGGCAAGACATCAATGGACACTTCCGTGTGGAAGACGCACAAATCAGGGAATGACGCTGCGACCAAGGCCTCTGCCTCAGGCAAAAGATCCAGGATGTCTGTTTCTGAATGCCCCACCACACCAGCCTGGGTTCGCTTCGCATAGTCGAACATGAGTGATGGATGCTGGGCACAGACCGCCAACAACCATTTCCGAACCTCCTCTAACTGACGATCCATTTCATCCGTAAAAGAAGGATTCCAGCGTACCTGTACCTGTACCGGATCGAACATACCTCCTCCTGCCTCGAAGAGGACCGGGACGCGAATTCCGAGTGCCTGGGTCATGGCCTCTACGTACGAATAGGAACGTCCAGAACACAACGAAAACAAGGGCCAGCCGTGCTCTTGAGCGGCCCGAGAGGTGCGTTTGACTAACGCTTGAAAATGGGGTAGGTCAAACGCTTGAAACGGCAGGGCCAGACAGCCATCAATATCGCTTATGAAATACTGGATCACGCGGTTTTCTCAATTATGAAAGGCCCCGCGTTTTAGTTCGTACCACGGCTGCTTGTTTCCCTACTTGCAGCAAATCAACCACGCTTTTACTCGCTACGCACATGCATCATCACTCCAACTGGCTGGACGATGGGGGTTGCTCCTTTATTTAGCATGAGCGCACCGTCACGTACGTTTACATATCGAACATCAGCACCTTGTTGTACGGCGAGTTCGAAGGGAATGTCATCAAGGGTACCGTCGTCATCTTGGATTGTCCACGTCAATGTGCCGGTACTACGATTCCACTTCGTGGAGAGTTGAGGTAGGGTTGTGCCGTACATCCAAAAGGAGAAAAAGGAGGCAAGGTCAACCCCTGCTATTGCCTCAAAATGCGTTTGAACCGCTGGTGTTGTAAGTGGAACGGATTTATGTTGTTCATAAATCGTTCGAAGCGAACGAAAAAACGCCTCATCCCCGACCTTCATTCGTAAAAGGTGGAGTACTGAGGCTCCTTTGTTATAAGGCACCCAAGACAAATAATCACCGGGCGGCCTTCCTGCATCTGGAACGAGCGGATCCCGCAAGCGTGCCTGTATGGTAGAAACAGACGCCATTTCTACCCATCGCTGGCGCGCAGCATCGGACCCATCAATGTGTTCATAAAACAGTGTCGTCAGGTACGTCGCAAATCCTTCTGAAAGCCAAAGCTCATTCCAGTCGGCGATCACGACATCATTCCCAAACCACTGATGGGCCAATTCATGAACCTGGGTTTCCTCCGCTGCATTGCGATGGAACAGATCCGCCTGTAAAAAAACAGCGGTTGCATTTTCCATTCCGGCATACCCGATAGGTACCTGCACACTTCCATACTCAGCATATGGGTACGGGCCAATTCGCTCCTCAAAAAAACGAAATGCTGTGGGGGTTCGCGAGAGTTGCGTTACCCTTTCCACATCCGATGCCAACATGGCGTACCAAATAGGAGTCGCTCCCGTGGTATCGATGATTGTACTAAAATCGGCAACGGCAAAAGCAAACGTGTAGGTAGGAACGGGCTCATTCAACCGCCACTCGTACTGGACCGTAGAATCCAGTGTGTCACACCCTACCAACTCCCCTGCGGCTACGGCTTCATACCCCAAAGGCACGTGAAGCAGCAATCCGAAAGTCGCCGGGTCGGCGGGGTGATGAATCCCGGGTAACCACCCCCGCCCTCGGTTCGGCCACGTATCTGTGAAGTAAACCGGATGACCATCGTGGGTAGCTGCTTCATAGCCGAGCTGAGTCTTACCGTGGTAAGTGATCTCAAACTGAGAACGTGTCTGCTGACTAATTTGCTCGGTCTGCCCTCCATCCAAATGAACCGTTAACGCCGTTTCAGTCTGTTCAAAGACTACATGTTTTTTGTCGACACGCACAGAATCGACGATGAGTTCTTCAAAGGCGAAAACGAGCGAAGTGTCCGCTTCAGGATGCACCACGTCAATCCAAGCCGTGGCTTGCATGTATCCAGTTTGGGGATCGAGGTGAAGCGAGAGTTGATAGTGTTGAATATCAAGTAAGGCGGACGGAATGGCTGCTTCTCTGCCCTTTCCGCCAGAACAGCTTACAAGAAGACCAATAATCCCGAGAATCAGCCACCGCACCCTATCCCTCGTCGGAGTTCTTCCCCCACACGTCATGCATGGCTTCAACCAATCCATCAGAGATCCCCATGCTGCTAAAGCCCCCATCATGAAACAAGGTCTGCATGGTGACGGCACGGGTAAAGTCACTGAGGAGGCTCACGGTATAATCGGCACAACTTGCAGCATCAGCATTCCCCAGCGGCGAAAGTTGTTCTGCGAAATCATACATGGCATCGAACCCCGAAATTCCACTGCCAGCCGTTGTTTTTGTTGGACTTTGAGAAATAGCGTTGATCCGAATGCCACGTTTGCCCAGGCGATAGCCCCACGACCGGACTATACTTTCTAGCAAGGCTTTGGCATCACCCATTTCCGAGTATTTCGAGAAAATACGTTGTGCCCCAATGTATGAAATCGTCACCACGGAGCCGTTGTCAGCCATGGCTTCGGAAGCAATCGCATGATGGACAATTCGGTGGAGACTTACAGCCGAAATGTTGAGTGTTTTGAGGTACCAATCGTAATTGAGATCTTCATAAGGCCGGTCTTTCCGAACGTTGACTCCCATCCCAATGGCATGAACGATAAAGTCGATGGTGCCATACGTTTCTTTGAGCTCGTCGAAAAGTTTTTGCAAATCATCGTCGCTCGTGGCATCTGCCCAAATGAGCGGGCTACTACATTGTTCGGCCAGTTGGTCCACACTTCCGAGTCTTCGAGCAACGGGGGCGTTTGAAAGCGCAAACTGGGCACCTTCGCGATGCGCAGCCTCGGCGATGGCCCAGGCGATGCTTTGATCATTCAGGGCCCCAAAAATTACCCCCTTCTTATCAGAGAGAAGCCCGTGTCCGTTTTGCTGCATGGTATACGATTTGCTAATGGTGATTTTGAAAGCATATAGAGTCCGCCATCCACATGAGCGGCTGCGCCAAGGTAGGAATCAGGCCCAAAAGGCGCTACTCAATGTGTCTTCTTGCAATTGCATGTGTGATCCCCGTGGAACTCCCTACCACTCATATCCCAATTTCGCGTTCGTCCCCTGCGGAAGGCGACTATCGTTTTCTAAAACGCCGGCAAGCGGAGCTTGACCAGTGGTTTTTTTATGTCAGGCTGACGCTGGGATTAGGAGTCTTCGGGTATCTCACGGTGGATATGATTGCCGGCGCAACCTACGTTCCGTCAGGCATTCTGCTTGTGGTAGGGTATTTGGTTGGCAACCTCATCATTCGAAACACCAATGAACGCCCCTTTTTGCAGAAGCGCTGGTTGTATGCGAGCCTCGACCTATTAATGATCGTCCTGATTCGCCATGCATTCCCACTTGAAGCCATCCTCTATTCGAATGCGTCCCTGGTAGGGTTGTTGTCGTTGGGGATGATTGTCTACACCTCATATTGCGATCCCAAACTCAGTGCTACATGGGGAGGGGGAGCGATGTTAGTATTACTCGGCACGTTTGTTTTTGAAGGGCTTTTATCCTATTCCAGCAGCCCGACTCCTCCCTTTCGTGCACTTCTGCTCTTTGTATACATTGGCTTTGTAGGCGTCATCTCCTACCGGTTGGCAGCCTTACTTCAAGGCCAAATGTTAAAATATAGCAGGGAGCTACACCTTCGGGCACACGCCGCTGTGCTTACCGCCACCGAACGAGCACGCCGAGAACGCGTCGAGGAAGCAAGCCTCCTTCAAAAAGACCTCGTTTCCCAATTAGAAGAACAACTTGTTTCCCCGCTGTCCCCACTTATTAATGCTCTTCACGTCCTCGAAGCCTCTCTGTTGCTTTCTCATGATGATGCCACTGTGCTTAATGTTGCCCGTACCTCTGCTCATCGCCTCCAATCGGTTGTTCAAGACTTTAAGCAGGTAGCGGCAGTTATCACTCGTGATGAGACTTCTTTGATTTCATGGAACGTATCCCTCCAAGACCTGCTCGAGGGACTAGAGCCTCATCTGAAAGCGAAACTGTTGTATGTACGAGAAGGACAGGATCATATGCTTTGGGGCGACCCAACCCTACTCAGCATTGCCTTCTTCTCCCTTCTCCGCCACTTACAACAGACCCTCTCTGCCGATCAGCCTATAACAATCTCCAGCTTTATTGCCGACCAAAACGTGGTGGTCGAACTATCAGCAACAGCGGTAGACACCGAACCTGTTACGCTAGATACGCTAGATACGCTATTTCGCCGGGTCGATGGCGCCGTCCTCTTCTCTCCTCATACCGGGTTCGAACAATTGCTTGCCCAGCAGGCCCTTACCCGTATCGGAGCATCTGTACACATTGATCCCTTCCTGGATGAAGGAACCATCATTCGCTGCGAGATACCAGGGAAAAAGATGGATGGCCCCTCCCTTTCTCCAGACCTGCTCTCTCCCTTCATCCAGACGGCTTGTCGCTTTTCTTCTCCTCACTAACACCGATACGACCCTCCCGCAATTTCTTCAGTCGCGTATATTGCGCATCGGGTACAGGACGCGTTCCATCGCTTCATGGATCTTCCCATTTGACGCAATAATTTGCTGTGAGAAAATGGGGTTGGGACGCCCTTGGTAATCGGACACTGCCCCACCGGCTTCTTGCACCAACAGGATCCCTGCCGCCACATCCCACGGTTTCAGGCCTGTTTCAAAAAAACCATCGAAGCGCCCCGCCGCTACGTAGGCCAAATCAATGGAGGCAACTCCGGGTCGACGCACACCTCTTGTTTCTTTGAAAAACTCTCGCAAGACGTCCAGGTAGAGATCGACATGCCCAAAGGCGCGAAAGGGAAACCCCGTGGTAAGTAGCGAATCTTGGAGTCGTTCATTTGAGCTTACATGCAAGCGTTGCCCGTTCAGATAAGCCCCCTCATTTTTCACGGCCCAAAACAACTCCTCTCGTGCAACATCCAGCACAACACCCATCACCATTTCTGATTGATGGGCCAACCCAATACTGACGGCATACGGCGGAACACCATGCGTAAAATTCGTCGTCCCATCGATGGGATCAATAATCCATTGAAACACCGGCGACTTGACCTGCTCAAAATCGGCCTCCGTTCCTTCTTCTGCCAGAATGGAATGATCAGGAAATGCCCGGTGCACCATCCTGACTATTACTTCCTGTGCCTGCTCATCTAATGCAGTTACCAGGTCATGAACCCCTTTAACCTTAATATCCTGTGCTGCCACCCGTCCTGCGAAGGGTCGAATGAGACGGGCGGCGGCCCATGCAGCCTCAATAGCAACATCACACGCTTCTCGATACACATTTAATGAATGTTGCATCCTCTGTTACGGATTTTTTTTTTGCCTCATTCGTGAAAGGAGCCCTCCCGACACAAGCCCATAATCTGATGTCCTGCTTTCGTATTTCTCTCCTCTATACCCTCGGGTGGGTGGTTTTATTAACGGGCTGTTCTGAACCATCCGCACAATCAACCGGACCTTTTTATCCTGCGCTAGATGCCACGTTCCATACAGACTCCACCGCTGAAGCAACCCTTTTTGCACGCCTTCAATCCATAGATACCACCCCGCTGCGAGACGCCATCGCAGCATTGGAGGATACCCCCTTTCGCGCGACGGTTTCAGTTAAACAGGCTACCAGGGAAGGTCAGGTGGACGGAATTGAGAAGATAGACATCGGCTTTTCTCCTCCTAACTCGCTGGAAGTGTACTCCCGAAATATAGAAGACTCGTTCCAGTTTGGGGTATTACATCCCTTCGCTTCGGGATCAAGTGTAGAAGTCCCTCGGATGTCAGCTTCCCATCTCCTCCCCGATGACCCTGCGTATTTGGCACCTCGCTCCCGGGAAGCCTATACGTATATACAGGGCCGTGATACCATGCTGCTTGGCCAGATCCATCAGGTCATCGAAGTTGCAGCGAAACCTGGCGCGGGAGACGCACAACCCATCCGTCGCGTTCGCTATTTTGTGGAGCCCCAATCAAACACCCTTTCCGCGTTTTACCTGATTCACCATCAGAAGGCCTTTCTGTTTTATGAAAGGAGCCAACACTTCGTTCAGTTTAATCCAGCACGAGCACAGGCTCTTCCCGACAGCATTCATCTTCAAACAGTGATCAAAACGCCCTTTCGGTCGTCCGAATCCTACACACTCCAAGTC
Organism: Rhodothermia bacterium; assembly: GCA_030428385.1. Classification (GTDB taxonomy): domain Bacteria; phylum Bacteroidota; class Rhodothermia; order Rhodothermales; family JAAAOL01; genus JAUIDY01. The sequence goes on from JAUIDY010000060.1 coordinate 34,903, forward strand.
AAATATCACCCGGTTGAATAGGTCTTTACCGGCGGAATGTCATCACTTTGGTATGCACTTCTCCTCCTACTTCAAGGCGGCAAAAATAGATGCCGCTCGGGTGTCTTGAAGCATTCCACGTAACGGCGTGCTCCCCTGCTGCAAGGGAACGATCCAACAAACGGGTTACCTCCTTTCCTAACGCATCATATATCACCAGAGATACCGGCGCCGCGTGCGTCACCCTAAATTGAAGGGTGGTTTTTTGATGGAACGGATTGGGATGATTCTGCGCTAATACTGCCCACCGAGGCAGTTCCTCTTCAAATTGCTCCCGTCCTGTTCCTGTTTGGCCAACTACGGTGAAATCAATAACCAGGTTGTCGTGATCAGGATAAATACAATGGCCTTCACAATTGTCTGAGACCCCTGGTTGTAAAAAAACATACGTGCGCACCGGATAATAGTCCGTATCCGTTTCGTCTGTCGAACCGGCATCGGTGAGAAATGTAAGGGTTGCGTTCTGGTCCATGTCCACGAGTAGGATTCGTACTAAATAATCATTTCCAGCCTTTACCGAGAATGCCTCCAAGGGTAGGTCGATCACGTTCCACGCACTTTCTGGAATGGGGACCTGCGCACTTGCATTTAGGGTTGCCAAATCAATTTCAACCATCGCAAGTCCCGCATCCTCAATCTCAGGCAAAGAGTCTGGACCTTGAAATTCAAATAGTTCGATCCGCACACTCCCATCTCCCACAACCCCTGGAGCACTTCCTCCCCCATTTAGCGGGCCATTGTACAGAGGAAATTGCATACGTGACACGGCCCCATCCAGAGATGGAGAAATTCGGACTATAAAACTGGGTACCTCAACCGTCACGTTTTCAATAAAGGACGCTGACGTGTGGTACCGAATTAATTCCTCGTCCTGCTCAACCTTTTGTGTTGTCTGTGTGGAGAACGGACTGGGAAGTATGCCGACATGCTCCGTAATGCCTTGGCCGAACGCAGGGAGCAGGGCCAGACCTCCAGGACCGACAGCAAGCACTAGAATCAGATAGAAAGAGCTCCTTATTGGCAATAACATCAGGCCTAGGGTGTAAAGAATGGCTGGAGGCTGGGAACGTCCTTTAATGGGGCCAGAACCGAATCGGCATTTACTACGGATGCATCCAGTCGCTCTTGTTCAAATCCTTGTAATAAGATCACCGTTGCCGCATCCGTCTGGTTTTTTAACATAAAAACGCGCGCAAGTTGATAATATCCGGCTGCGGTTGAAGCATCAAGTGCCAATGCCGTACGGGCAAAAGCCTCTGCTTTATCTAGCAACCCTAGTTGCTCTGCGTTCCACGAGAGTTGGACATGGAGTCCAGCATCGTCAAAAACCAGCGCTGCTGCCTGCTCTAACGCCCGCTCTGCACGTTGAAAATCGGATGTGTATCGTGCCGCTTCTGAGAGAATGAGATAAGATTCGGCATCCTTGGGGGACAGGCGGACAGCTTCCTCTATGTCTTTTAAGGCTTCAGCTGAGCGATTCATTCGAAGCAAGACCCGTGCGCGAAGCTTTAGGGCTTCTGCATCCTCTGGTAAAGACTCCAGCACCCTGTCAACCCGGGCTTTGGCTTCAAGCATACTCGCCCCACTTCGATAGGCTGTCTCAGCGCGATGGTACTGAATATTTAATTCGGCGGGCCGAGACGATGTTGGTACTTGCGCCTGGGCTAAAAAACCCGGCACACCTGCACCAATCAGCACAACCAAAAAACGAAGACACAGGGTAAACATAGCAGATCGAGGATCGAAGGGCACATCCAGGTGAAATCAAGAATCATTCCACGCGCCAAAGTGGTTCTGAGGGCCCTGCTGGTGTCATCATGCGATCACTTTTTCAGACAATACACCTCAAGGGTGTCTACCCACTGCTTGGCGGTTCTTTGCGCTTCGGGCTACCATAATAATGCACCAGGCTGATAACATCAGCCTTTCACCGGGTCTCCAATGCTTACCCCTGGCGATTTGCTCCCTTTATTAAAGACGGCTCGCTTTGGCCATGCTGCTCGGTATGTCCCGTCCACCGAATCGACAAATACCTTGGCAGCGCAGTGGGCAGCCGATGGTGCTTCGGAAGGGAGCCTGGTTATGACTGATTATCAGCAAGGCGGTCGAGGGCGGCTAGGGCGTTCCTGGCAAGCCCCTTCCGGAAAAAACTTGCTCTGCTCCCTTGTTCTTTATCCCCA
>JAUIDY010000210.1 GCA_030428385.1 Rhodothermia bacterium
AGTTGCAGTTGTCGAGCACCACGGTGTTGTCGATGGCTCCGACGCTGTAGATGTCTTCGGCCAGCATGGGATAGGTCAGCCGGGTGTAGCGTGCCGGGTTGTTTTCGCTTTTGAGAAACAAGCCGCTGGCATCGCCGTGGCCGTAGTAGTAGAAGTAGAGTACGTCGCAGATGCCCTGGAACTCCATCAGCTTCGCCTCTAGCTCCGCCGCGGTGGGATTGTCGAGGGTTTCGACGGCCGCGTCGGGAATGCGGGGGCCGCGTGGCTGACGGGTCAGGTACGCCTGCATCACCGAGCGGGTGGCCTGGAAGCCGGTCCGTTCGTTTTCGTTCTGATAGAACCCGGTGACGAGCAGCGCACAGACACGCGGCGTGGTGGGCGGCGTCGTGTTGTCGATCTCCAGGTCAGGAAAGATCTCAACGGCAGGAGCCGGATTGATCACCACTGGCAAATCGGTCGCCGACATGGTTGTGGTAGTGCCATCCTCGTTCGAGATGTTAATGACCGGGGGCAACGGCCCACTCGGGTAGACCGTGGCAGGCGGCGTGCCCTCCTGATCCGTTCCGGCAGGGATCGTGGCCCACGTGGTTTCGTGACCGTAGAGCGCATTGGGATCGGGGTCGATGAGCGAGATCCAAACAGGCTCGTCCATTTCCATGCAGGTGTCGCTTGCTGCATCACACACCTGCGACCCCGCCGGAATGAATTCTTCAGAGGTGCGGACGGTAGCAGTAGGATCGGCTTCTGCGGCGGTAGCTTCGATGGCATCTTCGCGAGGAACGAGACGTTCAGATGCCTCGTGGCAGGCGGTGTCTTCCCCGGTCTGTTGACCATTTATCTTCAAGATCGCGGTGTTGCAGATCTCGCCTACTCGCCGGGGGCTCACTGGCCCGTCTATCACGTAGGTCACAACATCACCAGGAGACAATTCAGGAATGACACAAACGACCTCATCTTTAACCTGGTCCACTTGGCACTCCTCTGCTTCAAAGTCGTCCCTATATACAGCGATACCACCTACTCCAAGATCGCTAGGCAAGACATCTTCCATCCGAGCTTCTACGGGTGATCCTTCGGTTCTTTCATCCTTGATTGTTATCAAATAGCCAAAAATGCCACCAGGTTTGTAGGGGGCGGGTGTTTCGTCGAATTCATCGTAAAGCGTTTTGCTGATGGTGATTATACTAGGGGCTTCTTCAACAATTAGATCGACGAAGCTTGAATTGTCGCTTTCGTCCGGGTCAGAAAGCCCTCCCTCCACGGTAGCCGTGTTACGCACAGTGCCCGCTTCCTGCGCCTCTACCGTAATCGTGATCGTCACGGTACTGTTCGCTACCATCTCGCCGAGATCACAAAGCACATCGGCGTTGCCATCATCCCCAATCACGACCATACATTCACCCAGTGTCGAGGTGGCCGCTACGATGGTAAGACTCGGCGGCATATCGTCCAGCACCGTCGTATTTGGAGAGTCCAGCGGCCCACCACCCGTGGTACTCGTGTTTCTGACGGTGATGATAAAATCAAACGTTTCTCCGACTTGGACGGTCTGATTGACCGTTTCTTTCTGAATCTCTAAATCGGTGGCAAAGACGTCTGCAGGCAAGGCGACCGCGAGCAACAGGACGAGGAGGAGAGCGAAGCAGCGCATGACAATGATCCGGGTTGGCTGGATGAGGGACAGGCTTCCTTAAGCCTAGTCGTTGGGGCAGGCAAAGGAAATACAGGAAAACCAGTATTTTCGCTGCTGCTGAATGGCGAAAGCACTGAATAAGCCTAAATAATGCGCTCCCGGAGCGCTTTGGACACCGCTGCGATGCCGTTGCGCACGTGCAGCTTCGCGTAGATGTTGCGCAGGTGGGTCTCGATGGTGTAGAGACTAAGGAAAAGCTGCTCGGCGATTTGTTTTTGCTTGATGCCGTCGGCGAGGAGCAGCAGGATCTCCTTCTCGCGATCGGTGAGGCCATAGTCGTGGACCGGGGTGGCGGTGCCCTTGAACAGTTCCAGCACCTTACGAGCCACGGGGGCGGTAAACGGCACGCCGCCGCGCTGCACCTCATCGAGGGCAGACAGAATACGGCCCGCCGGGGCATTCTTGAGCAGGTAGCCCGACGCACCCGCACAGATCGCCTCGAAAATGGTGTCGTCGTCGTCGTGGATGGTGAGCATGACGATCTGCGCCGTGGGACACAGCGCCTTGATGCGTCGTGCCCCTTCGGTACCCTTTATGCCGGGTAAGCTGATATCGCTCAGGATCACGTCGGGGATTTCGCCTGCTTGCAGCGCCGCCAGCGCGGGTTCACACGCCTCGAAGGCGTGGGCGAGGTGTACGTTGTCCACGCCGTCCAAAAGATCGACGAGCATCTGCCGGAAGAAGGCGTCGTCTTCGATGAGCCAGAGGGTCATGGCACGGAATGAGAAAGGTTCTGGCTACAAGCTACACGCCATTTGATAGGAATCCATCCCTGTTTCCCGGTATTTTGGCGGTGATCTGCACGGTGGTACCGGCACCGGGCTGGCTGTTGATGCGCACGCTCCCACCCAATGCGTCGGCCCGCATCCGCAGGTTGTACAGCCCGTCGCCGTGTGCAGGCGCGTCGGGATCGAAGCCAACGCCATCGTCGCGAATGGTCATCTTCAGCCGTCCGTTCTGGCGAGCCAATTGAATGTGTACCTCGGTAGCCTGGGCATGGCGGTGGATGTTGGTGAGCACCTCGCGGTACATCAGATAGAGGTGTCGCCGGCGCTCCATATCAAGCGCCGTGCCCAGGCTCGTCGTGGGGGCCTCGAAGGTGTGCGGCGTATCGTCGAGCAGGTTGGCAGCCAGGTGCTCCATCCGGGCGACGAGGTTGTCGAGGCGGTCGTGGCGCGGGTTGACCATCCACACGATGTCGCGCAGGTCGTCCACCATCGTCCGGGCCTGCTGCGTCACTTCGGTCAGCTGCCGCCGCTCCCGGTCGCCAAGCGGCGCACGGGCCGTCACCATCTCGCTGGCAAGGGCGATGGACGAGAGTTTGGAGCCGATCTCATCGTGCAAATCGCTGGCGATGCGGAGGCGCAGGCGCTCTTCATACAGCAGTTGGGCCACCCGGTATCGGTACGCGCTATAGGCCAAACCAAGCACCAGCAGGGCGATCAACAGCCGGAACCACCACGTCTGCCAGTAGGCCGGCAGCTTATGAACGGGGATGGCAAGCCCGTCGTCATTCCACATCCCGTCCTCGTTGGAGCCCCGCACCCGAAACACATACCGCCCCGGCGGCAGCCCGGAGTAGCGCGCAAAACGCCGTGTCCCGGCATCAATCCAGCCTTCATCAAACCCCTCCAATTGGTAGGCATACCGGTTCTTCGCCGGGTTGGTGAAGCTGAGGGCTGCAAACTCGAACGAAAAGGCGCTGTCCTGCGGGCGCAGCACCAGCCCGTTGTGGGTCACCTGCCCGGTGGGGATGTCCGCTAGGCCTTCGCGTCCCCTTTTTTCAACGTGGGTGAGGACAACCGGCGGGGCATGTGGGTTGGCCGCTACCTCTTCGGGAAAGAAGCTGGTAAGGCCCTCCAAGCCGCCGAAATAGAACGTGCCGCCAGGGCCTTGGAAGGCGGCACGGCGGTTGTATTCGGTGTTGCCGGTGCCTTCCGCACGGGTGTAGACGGTGAAGTCCTCGGACACCGGATCGAAGCGGGCCAGCCCCTGGTTGGTGCTCACCCAGAGAAAGCCTTTGTCGTCTTCGAGGATGCCAAAAACGGAGGAACCAGGCAACCCGTGGGCCGCACGATAGGCGGTGAGGGTGGCGCTCTCGGTGTCGATGCGCACCAGCCCCAGGTCGGTGCCTACCCATAACTGGTGCGGATCACGTCCACCGTGTATCGTGCGGATCGCACGGCCTTGCAACGACGGCCCCGTGGGCGGATACGCTTCAAATACGCCGGTTTCGGGATCTAACCGCCAGAGGCCGCTAAACTCGGTCCCCACCCATACCTCGCCCGACGGAGCAGGATAAATCGCTTGAAAGTTATGCAGCGGCTCGTCGGCATGAACGCTGTTATACGTGCGCTGCGTGCCCGTCTGGGGGTCTAGGCGGGTGAGCGACTTGCCGCCTATCCACAAATGGCCTCCGGGGGCTTCGGCAAGGACGTAGACATACGACGTGTTATCGTCTAGGGCCACGGAGATGAACCGTTCGGTGGCGGGATCGAAGCGACACAGGCCCGCCTCGGTGCCCACCCATAACGTTCCTGCACGATCCTCCTGCACCGCCCATACATCGTCGTGGCATATGCTCCCCGGATCGTCACGCCGATGCCGGAAATGCGTCATGGTCTGACGGCGCAGGTCAATCTGGTTCATCCCACCACCGAGCGTACCGACCCACAGCGTGCTGTCCGGCGCTTCGTGCACCGCCATCACGATGTTGCTGCTGAGCGATTGGGGATCCTCGGCGTCGTGGGCGCGATGCACAAAGGGTTTCTGATGGGCATCCAAGCGAAAAAGCCCGCCCAAGGTACCCGCCCAGATGGTTCCTGCATGGTCTTTAAGCATGGCCCGTACGTCGCGGGCAAGCCGGTTCGTACCGCTTTTATCCAGGTGATACGGGGTGGTGGTATGCGTGACTGTATTGTAGCGCCACAGGCTGACGCCATCATCCACCCAAAGCCCTCCTTGCTCGTCGTCCAGCCAGGGCTCACCGCGCAGCCCCGGAATTGGTGTAAAACGGGCGGTCAACGGATCGAAGGCGCCTGTTGCCTGCGGCGTGCCCACCCACAGCTTATCCTGCGGACCCCACAACACACCTGTGCCAGAAGCTGCATCCCAGTTGGGTGGCAACGGGTAGTGGGTGAACCGGGCGTCTTGCGCATCAAACCGATATAACCCGTGGCGGGTGCTTCGCTGCAGCGTTCCCAGCCAGAACGTGTCCTCGGACGGGCGGGTCATGTTGTAAAATCCGGTGAGCGACCCCGGACGCCCAAGGGCATGATAGCGGTGGTTCTTTGTTGCTGGATCCAGGTGGATGAACCCATCGTCGGTACCGATCCACAGGCGCTGGTCGGCATCCTCAAAAACGGCGTGCACATGCTGCGAGAGCGTGTCGCCCCCAAACCGAAAATGGCTAAAGCGCTCGGTGATCCGGTCGAAGGCACTCAGGCCCTCTTCGGTGCCTACCCATAGCACGCCGTCCTCCGCTTCATACAGCGCCGTCACCGTGTTGTGTGCAAGGGTCGTGGCATCCTCCGGGTCGTGACGATAGGTGACGAACGCATAGCCGTCATAACGGCTCATGCCGTCGCTGGTCCCCACCCACACAAACCCCTCGGCATCCTGCAACAGCGCCAGCACGGTGTTGTGGGGCAGCCCCTCGACACGCGCAAAGGCATGCCCGGACGGGACCTCAGGCACCGGGGACCCCTGTGCCCAAACAACCGTGCCTCGTCCAAACAGCAACCCCAACAGGCTTCCCAAAAGG
>JAUIDY010000061.1 GCA_030428385.1 Rhodothermia bacterium
CAGCAGCGTCTCGTCCAACTCCACCGTCTCGCCCGGCTGCTTGTGCCACACGATCACCGTGCCTTCCGTTATGCTTTCGCCCATCTTGGGCATCACCACCTCGATGCTTTCGCCGCTGGCTTCCTGCGCCGCTGGCGGCACAGCGGTGGCCTCACCGGCTGTTGGAGCCGCCTCATACACTTCTTCAATCACCACTTCCGGGGCCGGCGTTTCCACTGCCGCTGGTGGTGCAACCTCAGGCGCTGCCTCTGCAGCCACATCTACGTCGGTTTCCAAAAGGGCAATGACGGTGCCCACGTCGACGGTCTCGCCTTCGGGCACCAGGATCTGCTGCACCACCCCCGCCGCAGGCGAGGGCACCTCCGTGTCCACCTTGTCCGTGCCAATCTCCAGCAGCGTCTCGTCCAACTCCACCGTCTCGCCCGGCTGCTTGTGCCACACGATCACCGTGCCTTCCGTTATGCTTTCGCCCATCTTGGGCATCGTGACTTCAACCTTCGCCATGATGTAGGGTCGTTGTTTCCATAAAGTCTATGTGAACACTTCCCGGTCGTACCCGTGATGGAAGCGCTTGATTCGAGCGATAAGGTACGGGGTTGCAACGATATTTCCCGCACCCTGTCATCGAAGTTTGATGAATGAAAAAAACGCCCGATGCTCGCGTTGAACACCGGGCGTTATAAAAATAGCCTGCCGTCCAATGCTACGCAATAAGCGGTGCAATAACGAGCGCCACCACGGCGATGAGTTTGAGCAAGATGTTCAGGCTCGGGCCGCTGGTGTCTTTCAACGGATCGCCTACGGTATCTCCCACCACGGCGGCCTTGTGTGCATCGCTGCCTTTTTTATAACTCTGGCCTTCGTGCGAGAAGCTCGACTCGATGGTCTTCTTGGCGTTGTCCCATGCCCCACCCGCATTCGACTGGAAGATGGCAAACAGCACCCCAGACACCGTCACGCCCGCAAGCAAACCACCCAGCATGCTTTTGTCGATAAAGCCAACGACAACGGGCACGATGACGGCCATCAGGCCGGGCGCAATCATTTCGCGGATGGCAGCCTGCGTCGAGATGTCGACGCATTTTGCATATTCGGCTTTGGCAGTGCCCTCACGGAGGCCTTTGATTTCGTTGAACTGACGCCCCACTTCCTTGATCATATCGCCTGCGGCCCGACCGACGGCGCCCATCGCCATCGCACTAAAGACGTAGGGAAGCATAGCCCCGATGAGAAGTCCTGCCAAAATGGTCGGGTTGGCCACGTCGATGTTTTCGACGCCTGCCTGCTGCATAAACGCAGCAAACAGCCCTAATGCCGTCAGCGCCGCCGAGCCGATGGCAAAGCCTTTCCCGATGGCTGCTGTCGTGTTGCCCACGGCGTCCAGCTTGTCCGTCCGTTCGCGTACTTCGGGAGGCAACTCGGCCATTTCCGCGATGCCGCCTGCGTTGTCGGAGATTGGCCCGTAGGCGTCCACCGCGAGTTGAATCCCCGTCACGCTCAGCATCCCAACAGCTGCAATGGCGATGCCGTACAGCCCCGCAAAGTGATGCGCCCCAATAATCGCTAGCGCCAGAATAAGCGCCGGGATTCCCGTCGAGAACATGCCGACGCCGAGGCCAGCAATGATGTTGGTGGCGGAGCCGGTAATGCTCTGCCGGGCAATGCCATTCACTGGGCGTTTGCCGGTGGCGGTGTAAAACTCCGTGATGAGCCCAATGGCCGTCCCCGACACCAGCCCAATCGCAACTGCCCAAAACACGCCAACGGACGTATATTCAAAGGTCCCAACGATCGGCGTTGTAGCGGTCCAGCTTTCGGGCAACATAAAATTGATCAGCAGAAAGGCCAGCACCGCCATCAATCCCGCTGCTCCAAACTCGCCAATGTTGAGCGCGGCCTGCGGGTTACCGCCTTCTTTCACCTTAACGAAGAACGATCCCAGGATAGAAACGATGATGCCAACAGCGGCCAGGACGAGCGGCAGCAACACCGCGCCAAGGCCGTTGAAATCATCGACGCCGTTGAGCACGCCCACAAACGCCGCACCCAACACCATCGTCCCGATGATGGAACCGACGTAGCTTTCGAACAGGTCAGCGCCCATGCCCGCCACGTCGCCCACGTTGTCGCCCACGTTATCGGCGATGGTTGCCGGGTTGCGCGGGTCGTCTTCAGGAATGCCTTCGTATACTTTCCCAGCAAGGTCCGCGCCTACATCAGCGGCTTTGGTATAAATGCCTCCGCCCACACGCGCAAAGAGTGCAATGGATGAAGCTCCAAGCGAAAAGCCTGTAATGACGTTGATCACCTTGGTGATGTCCCAGCCGATATTGCTATAGATCAGAAAGAGCACGCCGAGCCCGATGAGGCCGAGCCCCACTACGCTGAGCCCCATCACCAGCCCGCCCGAGAAGGCGACATTCAGCGCCGGAGCCAACCCGGTACGGGCGGCATTGGTGGTGCGCACGTTTGCCTTGGTTGCCACGTTCATCCCAATAAACCCGGCCAGTCCTGAGCACAAAGCCCCCGTGATGAAAGAAACCGCGATAATCCACGAAGAGCCTTCCTGCTGCATGTTGGCAAAAGCGAGCAACGCCGCGACTGCCATCACAAAAATGACAAGCACCCGATATTCACGACGCAAGAACGCCCGGGCGCCGTCGGCGATGTTGCTGGCGATCTCCGCCATGGTGTCTGTGCCCACTTCTTGCTTGTTGATCCAGCGCGTCCGGGTGAACGCATACAGCAACGCAAGAACGCCTGCAGCAGGTACTAAATAGGTGATAAGTTGCATGGACATATGATCTGCAATCCTTATGCGGATAGTCGTTGAAAGAGAGCGGCAAAACTAGGGCTCTCGCCCGTGCATTGACAGCACTTAACGCATAATTCGTGGTTGATATGGCGTTTTTTGCACGGTTTCCATCTGAACAGCAATACTACTGCCTCGCAGAGACAACTATGTTCTGGAAGCCCTTCCAGCCAAAACAAAAAAAGGGGACGGTATCCCCTTTTTCTTTAGTTAAATCGGTTCATGGCTATCACCAGCCCGTCAACGACGAAGGTGATTGCAGCGTCGGTGGCCCGCTTGACGGAGGACGCAACGACTTCTTCTTCCTCTCGATCAAAAGGAGCGAGTACGTAATCGACCTGCTGCCCACGCTCGAACGCGTTTCCAATCCCGAAGCGCAACCGAGGAAAAGCATCAGTGCCTAATCGATCGATGATATCCTGAACCCCATTATGGCCTCCGGCACTTCCCCCATCCCGCAAGCGAAGCTTTCCCGTCGCCAGATTCAGGTCATCCACAATCACGAGGCAGTCGCGCGGCTCCAACCCATACCGACGAAGCAAATGCTTCACCGTGATGCCGCTCCGGTTCATATAAGTCTGGGGTTTTACCAATGTGAGGTTCCGGCCACGAACCCGTCCCTGAGCCACGTGTGCATCAGCCCGACCATCGACCTGGAAAGTAGCCCGAGAGCGGGCTGCTAAAGCGTCCAGAACGGCAAAACCTATGTTATGCCGCGTCTCTTCGTACTCCCTCCCAGGATTGCCTAATCCAACAATTAAGCGTTGGCCCTTCGACATGCAATGCGCGTAGTCCTATTCCTCTTCGTCCTCTTCTTGCGTGACGACTTCGACATCCGAGACACCAAGCACGTCTTCCTCTTCTTCCTCTTCTTCCTCGCGGCGCGGCTGCACAATGGTGACCAATGTTTGCTCCGCTGTCCCCGAAAAATCGACACCTTCAATTTCTAAATCGCCGATATGCACGGTATCGCCGATGCCCAGGTCGGAGATATCCACATCAATTTGTGAGGGGATATCCTTAGGCAGCACCCGAATCTCGAGTTCATTGAGCACGATGTTAATCACGCCGCCCTCTGACTTGCCTTTCGGTGTGCCTACGTAATTGACAGGCACCGAGAGCGTAATGACCTGGCCTTTCTCCAAAACCTGAAAATCGGCGTGCATGGGACGGTCCGATACCGGATGAAACGCTACATCCTTCAGGATACATTCCCAAGAGTCACTCCCCACCTCAATATTTACAATATGCGTTTCCGCCGTGTAGATGAGTGGTTTGAGCGCCAGTTCCGTCACCTGAAACACGACGGGTTCGGCATTGCTGCCATAAAGCACACAGGGCACGTTGCCTTGGCGGCGTACAGCGCGCGAAGCCCCCTTGCCTGCATTCCGAGGCTGGGCATCAATGGTAAGGTTCTCCATAACGTAAGATAAGGTTGTAGCTACACAGGCCCCGGATCACGCTCCGGCCCCTGTCGATTATTATTCAACAAACAGCGTTGATACCGACTCATCGGTGTAAATACGCCGGATGGCATCTGCAAAAATTTCGGCAACGCTCACCACCTCGATCCGCTCAGACGTTTGTTCGAGTGGGATGGTGTCCGTCACCACCAACTGGTCGATGGCCGAAGCTTCTACCCGGTCATAGGCCGGACCTGATAACAAGGCATGGGTACAGGCAGCAATGATGGTCAACGCGCCTTCTTTCTTCAGGGCATTGGCCGCATTTGTAATCGTTCCTGCCGTATCAATCAGGTCGTCGATCAGCAGCACATTTTTCCCGGTCACTTCCCCGATGATATTAACAACTTCGGCCTCATTTTGTCGGGGCCGCCGTTTGTCAATCACCGCCAGGTCAGCGTGTAGTCGCTTGGCATAAGCCCGCGCCATTTTGAGCGAGCCTACATCCGGCGCAACCACCACCATGTTGTTCAGGTCAAGCTTTTTGACGTAGTCAATGAAGACCGCTGACCCATATAGATGATCCACTGGAACATCGAAGAAACCCTGAATTTGTGGGGCATGAAGGTCCATCGTCAGGATGCGATGCACACCGGCGGTTGTCAGCATGTTTGCCACCAGTTTGGCAGCGATGGAAACCCGGGGTTGATCTTTTCTTTCTTGACGGGCATACCCAAAATAGGGCATTACCGCTGTGATTCTCGCTGCCGAGGCCCGCTGCGCGGCATCAATAAGAAGCAGCAACTCCATCCAGTGATCGGCAGGAGCCGGGGTGCTTTGGATCAGAAAAACATCGGCTCCACGTATCGACTCTTCATAGCGGACATAAATCTCGCCATCAGAGAAATTCTTGATCGTGAGGTGGCCAAGTTCCTGATTGTACGCTTGTGCAATACCTCGGGCCAGCGCAGGATTTGAACGGCCCGCGAATAAACTAATCGGCATTTCGCGGGCGGCAGACGGAACAGCAGGCTGCGCAAAGGCCAATACGGAAGGCTGACGGTGCATCGGGCAGTGGGATTGGACGATTGATTTCGATGCAACTCGTATAAAACACCCCACACCAGGTGCGGGGAGATTATTTGGGGTGTTGCCCGAGGAGGATTCGAACCTCCACAGACGGCTCCAAAGGCCGTAGTGCTGCCGTTACACCATCGGGCAAAGAGGGCTTCCAAAAAGGAGCCGCTTAGCACGAGTAAAATACCAAAGGGTTCCAGCGAAAGCAACGCACCGCCCCCCGTTCCCACTTGGGATAAGGAGGGATCCCGTCGGTTTCGCAGAGGCTTTACAATTTTTGCAACGGGCTACTGGGACTACCCAGGTATCATCGCTTCCCATTTTTGGAATACCCCAGCAACATGAAGGCACCCACGGGTTCTTGTTTTTATCTTGGCATGCACATCCTACATCTTTTCGCGTATGTCTCCGATCCATCCGTAGCGAAAGGCGTTGACCTCTCGCTTCACGGCTGTCTTCTCTAGAAGCCTTTCCCATTTTTATGATAGCTACCAACGGCAGAACACCCGAACCCATAATTGGAATTTTAAGCGGAATGGGCCCCCATGCTGGCCTCGACCTGGCACATAAGATCTTGGACCTGACTCCTGTACGCCAGGATCAAGACCATCTTCCCGTTACGGTGGTCTCCTATCCCCACTGGATTCCCGACCGCAGCACGTTTCTGTTCGATCCTTCCCAACCCACTCCTGTGCCGGCACTCGTTGCCATTGCAAAGCGCCTGGAAGCAGCAGGGGCTACCGTGGTGGGGATGCCCTGCAATACCGCACATGCGCCCGCCATCTTTGATGCCATCAAGGAACAGTTGCGAACGGACGGGCACCACCTTCGCATGGTGCATATGATCCAAGAGGCGGTTGACTACACGAAACACCTTTTGCCTTCGCTCCGCCGCATCGGCGTGCTGGGCTCCTTGGCCGTATTCCGCCTTGGGCTTTATCGCTCTCGGATTGAGCAGGCGGGGTTGGAAGCGGTGATGGTGGACGAAGAGATGCAGGTGAACAAAGTAAACCGCACGATTTTCGACCCCGATTTTGGCATCAAGGCCCATGCAGCCCCTGTTACGGAACAGGCGCGACGATATCTGATCGAAGCCATTCAGCACCTGCGCACCAAAGGGGCCGACGCCATCTTCCTGGGGTGCACGGAGTTTCCGCTCGCTGTCCCTGAACCATATTTTGAAGGCATCCCGCTCATCGACCCCACCTTGGTCCTAGCCCGGGCCCTGATCCGCGAGACGTATCCCGACCGAGTAGCGCAGGCAGATGCGCTAATGAACCAATAACCTGCCGGGACGACGGTGTTATGCCCCACCCTGATCTTGTCTTTGCCCTCACGGGTGATGCGCGAACCAACTCTCGCGCCATCAAGCAGCTACGGGCATTGGCCCAACAGGGGCTGTCTTCTGTGGTACTGACGCTGGGCCCTCCCGCTCATACCGAGCCATGGGAGCCCTTTATTTCACTTCGGGTGCTTCCGCGTCCACCTGGGGGTGGCCCCCGCTTTTTTCGGCAGATGCACCGGCTATTCAAAGAAGCCGCCCTTCGCATCCCGGCGCGGGTTTACCATGCCAGTGACCTCTATGCCCTTCCCGCGATGCACGCGGCGGCTCGAAAATTTGGCAGCAAGCTCGTCTATGATGCCCGAGAACTCTATACCCATGTTGCCTCCACCACAGGACGGCCCTGGGTACGTGTCGCTTGGGGATTCGTAGAGAGCCGGCACATCAGGGCTGCCGACGCAGTTTTTACCGTAAGCGCAAGCATTGCTGACCATTTGTCAACGCGGTATGGCATTCCCCCTCCGCTCTTACTGCACAACGTTCCTCCTTTCCAACGTGTTACCTCCAATGGATACCTAAGAAAACAAACGGGGATTGACCCCACAACGGTGGTTTTCCTCCACCAAGGATCCATTCAGAAAAACCGAGGGTGCCACTATTTGGTTGACGCCATGGGTGATGTGGCCGGGGCACAATTGGTGTTCTTGGGAGGCGGCCCGCTCAACCCTCAGCTACAAGCCTACGTAGCAGAAAAAAAGCTTAGCCATAAGATACACTTCCTGTCTCCAGTCTCCCCTGATGAACTCCTTCCCGTAACCGCGTCGGCAGATGTGGGCATCACCTTATTAGAGGATACCTGCCTGAACCACCGCTATGCCCTACCCAACAAGCTTTTTGAGTATGCTATGGCGGGCCTACCCATCCTGGCGAGTAACCTTCCTGAAATACGCCGTGTCGTATTGGAACATGAGGTGGGCTTGGTGGTGGACCCCACAGACCAGATGGCGTTGACTGCCACACTGCAACGCATGGCTGATGATCCCGAAGCCCGAAGCCAATGGGCCAGTCACACAACCGATGTCTTTGAAACCTTTACCTGGGAACGGGCATCCCAACGCCTGGTTCGTGCTTACCTAGACCTCCTCTCGTAATGCCTGACCCTTTGAAACGGTTCGTCGCGCCCCTGGTTGTTGCGCTGAGTGTTGTTTCCGTTTCCTTCGCCCAGACTGAAATCGGCCTCGACACGACTAGGACTGCCTCTTGGTCCTCCTTCGAAGAAGCCGTCGAGCATGCCAGCAAAAGCGGGAAAAAAATCCTGATCGATGTTTATGCACCCTGGTGTGGTTGGTGCCGACGGATGCAGCAGGAGGCCTACGTGGATGCCAAAATTGTGACCTTTCTGGACCAAACGTTTGAAATCGCCCGCCTCAACGTGGACGACAGCGAGTCCTCCCTTGAATTTATGGGTATGACATTTACCCCGCAGGAGTTGGGCTATGCCTTTGGAGCTGAAGGAACCCCAACAACCATTTTCCTCGATCAGGAAGGAAATTACATCACCCGGCTGCCCGGATACGTTGATCCTTCTACATTTTATCAGGTTATCACATACATCGGCTCAGATGCCTACCACACCCAAACGCTCGAGCAATTTATCGCACAAGGCGAAAAAAACTAGAAAAGGAAAACTGCGTAACAATCTTTTTCTTGATTTCTCTTGACCACGGCGTTAGGGTGCCTTTTTTTCCTATGTCACGTGCGGGATCCTATATCCCGGTTTGGCGTGACGGCTCGGCATTCTGTCTCCCCTATGCGCTACTCCATGTAGCCATTTGTTTCACTCTACCCAACAGCTACAACGCCATGCCGTACAAGTTTGAACTCAAGAAAGACAAGGCCGGAAAAACCCGTTTTAACTTCATTGCACCCAACGGGCAGGTCATGTTCTCGAGCCAGGCCTACGAAAGCCGGAGCTCGGCAGTCAAAACCATCGAATCCATTAAAAAAAATACACCAGGAGCAGACATCGTGGATGCGGAATCATAACTGCGATGCTCCCAACATTTCCCAAAGGCAGAACGCTTCCCGGCGTTCTGCCTTTTTCATTTTAAGGCCATTTTCAACCACGTCTTTGCCATCCGCCATTCCCGCTTCACCGTCCGCGGAGACACCTCCAATACTTCGGCCGTCTCTTCTACGGTAAGCCCTCCAAAGTAGCGACACTCCACAACCTTGGCCGCGCGGGCACTCACTTTCTCCAACTGCTCCAGGGCATCGTCCAACGCAACAATTTCGGCGGCCCGTGCTTCCGTCATCACCACGATACCATCATCCAGTGAAAGCCGTATGGCCCCTCCTCCCCGCTTCAGCCGATTTCGTTTCTTGGCATAGTTAACAAGGATACGACGCATTGCCAGGGAGGCTACCCCAAAAAAGTGGGACCGGTTTTGCCATGCCACCCGATCTTGGTCCACCAGTTTTAAATAGGCCTCATGAACCAGTGCCGTCGTATTTAAGGTATGGTCTGCCCGCTCCCCCCTCAGATGGTGACGGGCCAACTGTTGCAATCCACCATACACCAGCGGCATCAGGTCGCCGAGCGCCTCGCGTCTTCCATCGCTAAGGTCAAGGAGTAACTGCGTGATCTCCTCTTGTGTCGCCATCGGTATTTGACCTCACCCAAAGAAAACGTCGTTCATCAGTCCCCAAGGTAACCCGGCCCGCGCCTTTTATCGGAAGCCCCTTCCATACTCGGGACCAATCTATTAGCGCGGACTTGTCCAACTCATCTAATTTTAGAAAACATGCGGCCAAAACGTGGGAATTTATCTTCCGCGTCCCACGAGAAATAGATGACCAAGGCTTTCCCAACGATATGATCCATCGGGACAAAACCCCAGAAGCGGCTGTCTTCTGAATTATCCCGGTTGTCCCCCATCACAAAGTAATAATCCTGCCTAAAGGTATAGCGTTCCACGAGCCGACCATCGATCTCAAAGGTGCTGTCCGGAAACATGCGAACCGTGTGCCCCTCGTAGTTTGACAACACAGGGGCAATAACCGGCCAGTTCTCCACGGTTAGAGTAACGGTTTCCCCTTTTTGGGGAATCGAAACGGGTCCATAATTGTCCGGGGTATAATCTCGGTTGGGCGGATACATAAGCGCGCCATAGCCCGCATTATGAGGAGCGATAGCCGGTTCAATGCGATCTACATAGGGAAGCGCCAGCACCTGTTGCACGGCATCTCCGGTTGCCACAATCCGATCAATGCTGGGATCGGCGGTGGTGCTCACCTCGGTAACCCCCAGTTCGCGCAGTTTGGCCCCGGAGAGCCGCACCCGCTGATCCTTTTTAAAGACATGCCAATATTGTTGCATGCCCGCCTGCAAAGGCAAAGGATTGTTATTGAGATGGACCACTTTATTCCGCACATCAAGTTGCTCACCGGGCATACCCACCACCCGCTTGATGTAATGGGTTTTGCGGTCGATGGGTTTGTCTTCGGCAGGAAAGTTGAAAACGATGGCATCCCCGCGTTGTACAGTTGTGAACCCAGGAAATCGGGTGTGAGGCACTTCGAGTCCCTTCAGGGAAAACTGAGTAAACGGAATGCCAAGACTGATGGGCGTCCGGGTGCCATAGTGGAGCTTAGAAACGAATAGATAGTCCCCCACCAGCAAGTTTTTTTCCATGGAGGGCGTCGGGATCCGAAACAGGTCGAAGATCAACGTACGCACGATGAGCATCACAACGACCGCAAAAACCAACGCTTCCAACCATTGGCGCAGGTTGCTTTTCTGCTTGGCAGGGGCATCACCAGAGAAACTGCCTTTTCCGTTCTTCGATGCCCGTTCGGCACGCTTGCGCTGGCGTTCTTTCTTACGACGCTTTGCTTCTATGCTAGACAAGGGTATTCGGTATCTTGCTGATGGAGCCTAGCCCCCGGGTGGTGCCAGGCGAGGTCGGCCACGTGCCAAATTGGGCGCGGCAATCGGTTCATTAAAAAACGAGCGTCCGTCAAAACCCGTGCGGTACCACAGCCGCCGTCCTTCCGAGTAATAATAATCGACGTACGGGCGTACTTGAGGCGACGTTGCAACCGGTCGTAACAACGTATTACGCATCTCGATTAGTATTTCGCGGTACTTGTGGTCGGTGGCAACCACGAGGCCCCGGTCGAACGGTCCATTGGAATCCATCACGCGTACAGGGATGGAATCGTTCAAGACGAACCAATACTCGAACTGAATATATTCTTCCAGGTTCAGTTCGCGCACATAATTAAGCTCGCCCAGGGTACGCGTTGGCGGTCCAAATTCTCGTTCCAGCCGACCACGCAACACCCGGGTGTACAACGTATCGAGGGGCGTGAAGAAGTTGCTGCCCACATACGCCCATTTTGTTTCCGAGAAGAACTTGGTCCACCGGTTGCGATCTTCTCGTAGAATATGCGTCCACGATTCCAGTACAAAACCCTCAGGGGGTGGGGGCAGAAGCGACGGATTAAACCCGGCCAGCCATGCACGCACGGTGTCTTCCATCGACGGTTCTGGAATAGGAAGCATGGGGGAGGCACGCAACCCATGTTCTGCGAGGATACGGTCGAGTTGCAGTTGATACCGGGCTTGCCGGTATACGTCGGGCAATGAATGCCGAGAGATTTCCTCTGACTGGGCGTGCACGGTGTGCCCCAAACCTAACCCCGCGACAAGCAGAAAAAGAAGCAGGAGTCGAGAAAAGCACGGCCAAACAAACATCGTCGCTTCCTGCTAATCCTCCATTGACAAAACGGCCAGAAACGCCTCTTGCGGGACTTCCACACTGCCCACTTGCTTCATCCGTTTCTTCCCTTCTTTTTGCTTTTCCAGCAGCTTGCGCTTCCGGGAAATGTCGCCGCCATAACACTTGGCCGTCACATCTTTACGCATAGCCCGCACGGTCTCGCGGGCGACAATGCGGGTGCCGATGGATGCCTGAAGGGCTACCTCAAAGAGCTGTCGGGGGATGAGTTCGCGGAGCTTGCGCGTAAGCTTGCGGCCCATCTCATAGGCTTTGCTGTCGTGTACAATCGTCGACAGGGCATCCACCGGGTCGCCGTTGATGAGAATGTCGAGCTTGACGAGTTTGCTTTCGCGGTAGTTCAAAAACTCGTAGTCGAACGACGCATAGCCCCGACTTACCGTTTTGAGCTTGTCGTAGAAATCGAAGACGATTTCAGCGAGAGGCAGTTCATACTGCAGGCTCACCCGTTCCGTGTCGAGGTAGGTCTGGTTAACGTACACGCCCCGTCGATCCTGGCAAAGCTGCATCAGGTTGCCGATATACTCCGTCGGGGTGATGATTTCCGCTTTGACATACGGCTCTCGGATTGACTCCCGCGTGCCCAGTTCAGGCATGTCGCTGGGGTTATCGACGACGACCATTTCGCCCGACTTTACATCCACCTCATACTTCACGTTGGGGACGGTGGTGATGATGTCGAGCCCAAATTCACGGTCGAGGCGTTCCTGGATGATCTCCATGTGGAGCAGGCCCAGGAACCCGCACCGAAACCCAAAGCCTAAGGCCACCGAAGTTTCTGGCTCGTAGGTGAGCGAGGCATCATTGAGTTGCAGTTTGTCTAGCGAAGCCCGGAGGTCTTCGAAGTCTTCGGTGCTGGTTGGGTAGATCCCGCTGAACACCATGGGTTTGACTTCTTTGAACCCTCCGATGGGAGCGGTTGCCGGGTGCTTGGCATGGGTAATGGTGTCGCCCACCCGCGTATCGCGCACGTCTTTCACCGAGCCAATGACATATCCCACTTCGCCTGCCTTTAACTCTTTTACCGGCTCCATCCCCAGTTTCAGAATACCAATTTCTTCGGCGTCATACTCCTTGTGGTTCGACATAAACCGCATGGCCTCGCCCTTGCGCAGGGTGCCTTCAAACACACGCGCGTACACGATACTTCCGCGATACTGGTTAAACACCGAATCGAAAATCAAGGCCTGAAGCGGGGACTTGTCGTCGCCGGAGGGCGGCGGAATCCGATGAACAATTTGCTCCAGCAGTTCAGCAATGCCTACACCCGTTTTGGCGCTGATTTTCAGAATGTCTTCAGCGGGCTCACCGAGCAGATTCTCGATGGACATGGCAATGATGTCCGGCCGGGCGCTGGGGAGGTCTACTTTGTTAAGGACGGGAATAATTTCCAGGTCGTGCTCCATCGCGAGGTACACGTTGGAGATCGTTTGCGCCTCGATGCCCTGCGCCGCGTCTACCACCAGCAACGCGCCCTCGCACGCCTTCAGCGCACGCGACACCTCATAGGTGAAGTCCACGTGGCCCGGTGTATCAATCAGGTTGAGGATGTAGTCTTCGCCATCGTTGGCCTTGTACCGCATGCGGATGGCGTGGCTCTTGATGGTAATGCCTCGTTCGCGCTCCAGGTCCATTGAGTCGAGCACCTGATCCTGCATGTCACGCTGTGACAGCGTTCCCGTCTGCTCCAACAATCGATCTGCCAGGGTACTCTTCCCATGGTCGATGTGGGCAATGATGCAGAAATTCCGAATGCGTTCGCGGTAAGACATGGAGGCCGAACTAAACAAAAAAAGCCGTGGGGCACAAGGGCACGGCTCTTATCCAGGATCGATTCGGGGGTTCCGCTTTGATAAGCGAAGAATAAATGCGCACGCCACCCTACACCATCTAGGTGGGCTCGGACGAGGAAGAGTCTTCATTGGCCGAAGGTTCAGACGCTGAGATGGTTCCATTGGTGGGCATCCACTCTGCTGTGTCGGAAGGAGTGACGCGGCGTTCGGCAAGCGGGGGCTCAGGAGGCACAGGCTTCGGCATTGGCAGCGGCTCTTTTTCCATTTCCAGGGCTTCTTGCTCTACCTGTTTTAACTCATGAAATTTATGCTGGAATGTCAGAATCCCCACCACGCTAATAACAATGGCCATGTCGGCCACATTCCAGATAGGAAACAGCGCAGCATACGTCCCTCCAATAACAGGAATGGATTCAGGGATATGCCCCCGCCACAGGTTGACATGGATAAAGTCTACGACCTTCCCCTGAAATAAGGGTCCATACTCGAATATCACGCCATAAAACACCCGGTCGATGATGTTTCCCAGCGCCCCGCCGAGCAACAAGCCGAGGCTGTAACGATAGGGGGCATACCCGGTCCGTACCTGCAAGAGATAATAAATGATGAGCAGGGTGGCCGCAATGGAGAAAACCGTAATTAATCCTGGAGGACCCACCGTGATACCAAACGCCATCCCCGGATTTAAGGTATATGTCAGCCGCAACCAGTCGCCCAAGACAGGAATAGACTGCCCCAGCAACATGGTGTTGGCCACCATGAATTTGGTGACTTGATCAATCAGGATAACAAGGGCGGTGACCCAAAAGACGCGCATATCCGTTCTGTATCCATAAAAAAAGGGCGATCCTGCACCAGCGGGACCGCCCTCGCTTTAGCGTAGTAGCGACCTACGCGGTTACTTCTGTTTCAGTTTCGCCGCAATCGAGATCTCGGTGTGGGGCACCGACTCAAGGCGTTCCTTGGAGATGGGCTCACCGGTCACTTTACAAATCCCGTAGGTCTTGTTCTTAATCCGTTCCAATGCCCGGTCCAGGTACCCTACATATTTTTGCTGACGGGCAATCATCAGGTACAGCTTTTCGCGTTCCATGGCGTCGGTGCCGGCATCGGCCATATGGAAGCTGTATGCCGAATCGCCCTCCGCTTGTTCGCGGGCATCTTCTAGCTGCGCCCGCATCCGGTCGATGTCTTCCGTTGCGTCTTCGCGCTTTTTAAGAATCAGCTCTTTAAAATGGGCCAGCTCTTCCTCGGAGAAAGGCGTGGTTCCTTCAACAATCTCGTCCGTGGGACCTGCTTTTTTATTAGGCATAACTACTCGATCAATGGTTTAGGGGCGAGGAATATGGTATGGTGAGGGGAAGCCCCTTTGCAGCCGAACCGGGGAATGTCAGCAAGGGTTTTTATGACACCCGCTTCAAACCTACGGTCAGCTCTTCTTCGCCGATCTGAAAAGTATCGGTCGCCTCGCCGGATGGCTCAAGGGCTTCATGCAACTCAAGAGCTAACGTCTCGTTCCGGATCCAATCCGCATGATTTCCAAGCGCTTCGGCCAGCTTTTCAGTGGCCTTAAACTGAACCACAATCCGATCCGTAACCTCGAAATTGGCCTTTTTCCGCAGACTTTGAACCCGGTTCACCGACTCCCGCGCCAACCCTTCTTCCATTAACGCTTCAGAAATAGAAGTGTCCAACGCCACCGTGACGCCGCCTTCCTGACCCACCAGCCATCCTTCTACCCCTTCGCTGGTCACGTCGAGGTCCTCGGGCCCCAGAACAACTTTCTCTCCATCCACATACAGCAGCAGGGCCCCTTCTTCCAGATAATCGCTGATGGCTGCATCATCGAGTGCCCGCACTTGCTGATTCACCCCTTTCATCAACGGTCCTAGCCGTTTCCCGAGCCGCTTGAAATTGGGCTTGGCAGAGCGGTTAATGATGGTGTTGGTGGCGTCCATATACTCGACAGCCTTGATGTTCACCTCATCCAGAATGATGGGCGAGACGTGATCAACAGCTTCTTTTTCCACCCCCGTTCCCGTGACCACCAGGATACGCCGGAGGGGTTGGCGTGTGTTGATGGCGGCTTCATTGCGCAGGGCCAAGGTGATAGACGCAATGCTGCGGGCGAGGTCCATCTGGTGCTCCAGTTCGGCGTCCATTTCGTTCTCGCGAACCGCTGGAAACATGGCCAGATGGACCGACGGGGTCTTTTCAGTATGGGCTACCTGATTCAGCGACTGATACAGCCACTCGCCGAAAAAGGGTGCCACCGGACTCATCAGCTTGGCAACCGCCATCAGGCACTCATACACGGTTTGGTAGGCTGCTTGTTTGTCCTGATCGTCTCCCTGCCCATTGGCTTTCTTCGCCGACCAGAACCTCCGCCGGGAGCGCCGCAGGTACCAGTTGGAAAGGTCATCAACGAACTGCTCGACGGCGCGACAGGCTTTGGTTGGATGGTAGGCGTCCAGCCCCTCATCCACCAGCGTAATGGTGCTGTGAAGGCGGCTAATGATCCACCGGTCGAGTTCGGCCCGCTCGGAAATGGGAATACGGGACCCGGCAAAGGTGAAGCCGTCGATGTTAGCATAGGTGGCAAAAAAGCCGTACACGTTCTCTAACGTGGAGAAGAACTTGCGCTGGGTCTCCATCAACCCGCGCTCGCCGAAGCGTTGGTTTTCCCACGGTGGCGAGTTGCTCATCATGGACCACCGCACTACATCGGCCCCGTACTGCTCAATCACCTGGAAGGGATCGACGGCATTGCCGCGACTCTTCGACATCTTATTGCCTTCCTCATCCAGCACCAGCCCGTTCACTACCACGTTTTTGTACGCCACCGAATCCATCACCAGTGTGCCAATAGCATGCAGCGTATAAAACCACCCGCGCGTCTGGTCCACGCCCTCGGCGATAAAGTCTGCCGGGAAGGTTTGCTCGAATTTTTCCTTGTTCTCGAACGGGTAGTGCCACTGGGCAAACGGCATGGCCCCGGAATCGAACCATACATCGATGAGATCGGGTACCCGGCGGTAGGTGCCCCCTTTCCGTGCGCGCACCGTGAGGGTGTCGATAAAGGGACGATGGAGGTCTAGTTTCGCCGCATCCTTGGGCACCTTCCGTCCGAAATACTCGCGCAGGTCGCTGATGGAGCCGATGATAAAGTGGTCATCGGGGTCTTTGTCGTTTACCCAGATCGGTAGCGGTGTGCCCCAGTAGCGCCGCCGCGACAAGGCCCAGTCCACGTTGTTCGCCAGCCAATCGCCAAACCGCCCCGTGCCAATCCCATCGGGCTGCCAGTTGATTGTTTTGTTGAGTTCGACGAGCCGATCTTTTAAGGCGGTGGTACGGATGAACCAGCTTTCGACCGGATAACTCATCAGGGGCGTGCCCTTCCGCCAGTCGTGGGGGTAGTTGTGCAGGTAGGTTTCCTGTTTGTACAGCAGGCCGCGCTCCCGCATATCACGGACAATCTTTTTGTCGGCGTCCTTAAACCAGTCACCCGCCACCAACGCGATCTGTTCGGTGAACGTGCCATCGGGTGTGATAGGATTGAGTAGGGGCAGGTCTTCCTGTTGCCCCACCGTGTAGTCATCGGCCCCGAAGGCAGGAGCCATATGTACGATGCCGGTCCCGTCCTCGGTGGTCACAAAGTTCGCAGACACCACCCGCCAGGCCATGCCCGGAGCGACATCGTCCTTGAAATATGGAAATACCGGTTCGTACGTCTGCCCCAGCAGGTCTTTTCCCGTGTACTCTTCTACAACCTCGTGGTCCTCGCTAATCACCGACAGCCGTTCTTTGGCAAGGATCAGGTATTCTCCGGTTTTGCCGCTGGCCTGTTTGCTCTCGCCAAGCAGTTTGATCTTGACGTATGGGATTTTTTCTCCCACTGCCAGCGCCGCATTGGAAATCAGTGTCCACGGCGTGGTGGTCCATGCAAGGAAGGCGGTGCCGGGCTGGCTGTGGAGCGGAAAACGGACATAGACGCTGGGGTCCTGTACTTCTTTATAACCAAGGCTCACCTCATGCGAGGAAAGCACCGTGTGGGAGCCCGGGCTATACCACTGAATCTTATATCCCCGATACAGCAAGTCTTTGTCGTAGATCTGCTTGAGCAACCACCACACCGACTCGATGTATTCGTTGGTAAACGTGACATACGGATCATCCAGGTTGACCCAATAGCCCATACGAACCGTGAGGTCATCCCACAACTCTTTGTATTCCAATACGCTTTCTCTACAGGCGGCATTGTAGGGTGCGATGCCGTACTCTTCCACCTGGGCGCGGCTTTCCAAACCGAGCCGCTTTTCCACTTCAATTTCTACGGGCAGGCCATGCGTATCCCACCCCGCTTTGCGCTCTACCCGGAATCCTTTCATCGTTTTGTACCGACAAAAAGAATCCTTGATGGTCCGCGAGATCACGTGGTGAATCCCGGGACGACCATTGGCGGTGGGGGGGCCTTCGTAAAATGAAAAAACAGGTGCCGCTTTTCGGGCATGAATGCTTTTCTCGAACGCGTGGTGCTTCTGCCACCACTTAAGTACACGCCGCTCAAGTGCTGGGTGGTTAAACTGTTTTACTTCCTCGAACCGATCCATGAAGGTATACGTGCTTTGGGTAGCCCTTTTTTTAGAGTCGCCAAATATACTGAAACAGGGGCTGCAAAGTTTGTATATCGGAAGCGGAACGAGAAGCTTCACCTATGGTGGGGTTCCATCTGCATGGTTTGAACCGATTTAGCCAAAGCTTAATCGATGCCCAGGTTAAACCGCTCGCGGAGTTCCTGGACGTACAGGCCAACCCGGTTTCTGAGTTCAAAGACCCCTTCGGTGAGCGTCCGGTAGGTCGCATCGGTCATGTACGAAGAGGTCCGCATCGACCGGAGCAAAGCCAGGGCTTCGTTCGCTTCGGCGAGGCCCCGCTTAACACACGCGATGTTGCCGCCCAGGGTCTCGCGGTCGTAGCCAAAGGCGTGGCCTTTGGCTATTTGAGCCGGTACCTGCAGGACGTGATTACAAAACTGGACGAGGGTGCTATCTTTCGCATCGCCAGCGATGCGGTCCGCCCACCCCAATACATCCTGGACCACCCGAAAGGCCTGCTGATACACGTCGAGGTCCCGGAAATCGGCCAATTGGGCATCGGCATCCTCTTCCGCATCGAGTAACATGTTCGGCCACCCAGACGCGCCCTCTTCGGCATGCCCTTCTTCCTCCGGCTCAATAAAGGGAAGCATGAGTTCTTCCTGATCCCAGCCCTTACTGCGCAGGAAACGCGCCAGGGCTTTTTTCCACATCCGAAGGGCGTGTTCTTCGTGTGCTTCAGGCTGGGGGTGGAGGGCCAAAAAACCCTTCATCAGGGCCATATAGCGATCCGTGCGGCGGTCGCTTTCTTGAAGGTACGCCTCCCACTGTTCCTCATCCCAAATATCATCACTGGACATACTTCGCCTCGCTTGAACTTCAGGTCGAAGAATATACTAACGCGTTGTCTAACCTGCGTCTTGGCTTTCTGCAATAGCTTTCATGAGGGCAGTCAGTTTAGGCTCCGCCTCGCTGGCTGCCGCCAGCACATCGGCGATAGAAACGGGCTCCAAAGCATCGGGGAAACACTCATCGGTGATTACCGAGATGGCGAGCACGCGCAGGTCCATGTGCCGCGCCACGATCACTTCAGGAACGGTGCTCATTCCCACCACATCGGCCCCAATGGCCCGCAGGAATCGGTACTCAGCCCGTGTTTCCAGATTGGGACCTTCCACGGCCACATACACACCCTGCTGCAACTTGATGCCCAGCGCCAGCGCCTTTGCTTCAGCGAGCGCAATAAGACCGGCATCATACGGGGCGCTCATGTCCGGAAACCGAGGCCCCCAGGCATCAATGTTGGGACCCACCAGCGGATTGGCACCCTGAAGGTTGATATGGTCCGTCAGCAGCATCAGGTCCCCACGTCGATACAATGGATTCATTCCCCCCGCTGCATTTGAAATCAGGAGGGTATCCACGCCGAAGCAAGCCAAGACACGCACCGGAAAGGTTACTTTCTGGGGCGAGTAGCCTTCATACAGGTGAAACCGGCCCTGCATAGCCACTACAGGTACCCCCGCCAGGGTACCCAAAAGAAGCCGTCCGACGTGTGATTCCACCGTCGAGACCGGGAAGTGCGGCAATTGATCGTAGGACAATGAGGCTTCCACCTCTATTTCGTCGGCCAGTTGCCCCAGTCCGGTACCCAGAATAATACCCAGTCGAGGGCGCAAGGTGGTCTGCCCCGCGATGGCCGCCACCGCCGCGTCCACCGCCGCTACATAAGGAGCCGGATCATACATCCAAAGAAGAGAGATTGAACGAAAAGTATAAGGACAGCGACTATTCCAGATCGTTCAGAATCCGGCGGATCTTTTCAATCTCGTCGCTGGCAGCCTGATGTGCGGAAGGTGCCTTTTTGGGAGCTTGCGCCCCATCCCCTTCGGCCTCTGCAGACACGTCGGTGGTTTGCTCCTTCGGCGTGCTCGACAAGGCAGACTCTACCAGCCAGCCAGCCAGGGCCCCTGCTTTTTCCGATGCCTTATCGTCCTCTTCCTCGGCTACGACTATCTCGTCTGCCACCGCTTCTTCCTCATCCACCACCTCTTCAAGCTCATCTTCCAGCGTATCCTCTAAAAAGATTATTTCCTCCCCTTCTTCTTCGCGTTCTTCTTCTACTAAAAACTCGCCTATCGGAAGGTCTGCTGTTTCATGATCTACCGCTATTTTTTCGCCCTCCACAAACAATGCTTCGAATTCCGCGGCATCGTCGTCTGCGTCCTCGAAGAAATCGAAGGAGAGTGCCTCGTCGTGGGTGTCCTCAATGACGAGCACTTCGTCATCCAGGTCTTCGTCAGCGGGGAGTTCAAAGACCACTTCGTCTTCTCCTGCTGCTTCAACTTCAAGTTCTTCGACTACCGCTTCGTCCACGGCTTCGTCCGCAGCGACTTCTTCTTCTACAGCTTCGGCCACGACCTCTTCAACCACGACCTCTTCAACCACGACCTCTTCAACCACGGTTTCTTCGACGATAGCTTCTTCGAAAAACACATCGGCCTCACCCGTCACCTCTTCCAGGTCTTCAGCAGCATCTAAGATCTCCAGGTCTTCGTCTGTGTTGGATTCCGCAATGGCGGCCTCTGCCTGAAGCATCACATCCAACATCTCCTCTTCTACCGCCATCTCCACCTCGGCATCTTCCTGAGATTCCGGGACGTCTTCGGTCAAATCCTCCAGCGTTTCGGAAAACGCATCGGGCTCTTCGAAGGTGATGGTATGTTCAAATGACTGTTCCTCATGAAAGGTTGGCTCATCAAACGACGTCTCTCCCAACAGCCCTTCCGACGAGGTCTCGAAGTCCTGCGAGAGCGAGGTGGTCTCAGGTGCTTCGGGTGCCACCGCCAATTCTTCCGAGTCAGACTCGCCTGCCTGGGCGATGTGCTCGAGGAGCGGGTCGGTGAAATCGTCGCCATCTTCTTCGCCGAAATACCACCCTATTTCTTCTTCCTCGGCGGCGGTGATCGTTGGTTCTTCTTCCACGGACGTTGGTGCTTCAAACTCAAGCGCCTGCATGGCTTCGAACGCCACGTCGGTCCCGATGGCAGCATCGACGGCCAGATCGTGTAGCGGTTGCTCTAATTCTTCTGGCTCTTCAACCTCAAACTCTGCGGTTTCTACAGCACCGGGGGCAGGCTCTTCGTCATCGCTCTCGTCCTTCATCTGGCTCTGCAACAGCCGGTGACTCCGCATCTCGGTGCCTTCGAACCGTGACAAAAATTCGACTTCCGACATCAAGAACGCACGGAGTTGGGCCACCACTTCGTCCCGCCGCACCTTCAGCTTTTCCGCCTGATACTGAAGCGAATCCCGTTCTTTGAGGGCGTTTTGTTTGATCGAGCTCGCCTTGGTTTCGGCTTCCTGCAAGATCATCTTGGCTTGGCGCTGGGCATGATCCAGGGCTTGTTTGCTGCTTTGCTTGGCCGTTTGAAGTGCCTGCTGCAAGGCCATTTCCACTTGCTGATAATGGACCAGCTTCGACTCAGCATCGCGCGCTTTTTGCTCCATCTGGCGATTCTCATCAAGCATGCTGTCCCACTGCGCTGCCATCATGTCGAGAAAGGCCTGCACCTCATCGGCATCATATCCACGAAGCGTGCGCGTAAATTCCTGTTTTTTTATATCGAGCGGCGTGAGTTTCATGCTTTCAGGGAGACTAAAGGGACATAGATGGCGGAAGTACCGGCTAATAACGTAATAATTAAAGGTGCTGTAAACTAGCAGAACCTTTAAGATAACATTTTTTCACCCCCTCGAAAGGGGGGCGTCCTTCAATTCATGCCTTGGCATTCGAGGTTGCCAGGCGTCTCAGGAACGTGCTCCAAACAGCAACGACCCGACCCGGATGAGGGTGGCACCTTCCTCAATGGCCACCTCAAAATCGCCACTCATTCCCATCGACAAATGGCGAAGGAATACGTGAGAGCGACCCTGCTTGTCTTCATCTTCGAGCAGCCGCCGCAATTGTTGAAACTCGGGGCGAACACGCTCCGGGTTGTCGGAGGGCGAGGCGAGTGTCATCAGGCCGAGCACTTTCAGGTTTTTGAAAGGGGCGAGTTGGTCCAGCAAACCACCCACTTGCCGGGGTAAAAGCCCGAACTTGGTATCTTCGTTGGAGACATTCACTTGCACGAGGCAGGGCAGCATCCGCCCCTGCTGGGCGGCACGTTTGTCTAATTCTTTTGCCAACCGCAGGCTGTCGAGGGCATGAAACAGGTCCGCGTGGGCGATGACTTCTTTGGCCTTGTTGCGCTGTAAGTGCCCGATCATGTGCCAGCGGCAATGTCCTCCGTTCCTTTCACCCGGACGAAGCGAAGCCTTGGCTACCAATTCCTGTACTTTATTTTCGCCGAAATCGCGCAGACCCGCCTCGAACGCTTCGGATACGGCCTCGGCGGGAAATGTTTTGGACACCCCCACCAGCGTAACCTCCTTGCGGTCACGCCCTGCTCGCTGACAAGCCCGGGTGATGCGTTCCTGAAGCTGTTCCAAACGGTCGGCGAGGGTGTGAGGCGGGGCGTTGATCACGATGCTAAGCAGAATCGGTAAAAAATAGGGGGCAAATGTACCCCTCCAGAGGGCGCTTGTTCAAGTACTTACTGCTCGATGCTCCTAGCCTCGAAAGAAGTGATCTCCTCGTGCTCCACCATGTACCTGATCTCAATAGGACGGCAACACACTTCGCAGTCTTCAATGTACTGCTGATGCACGACCGACTTGTCGAGCAGCATCGAGATGAGCTCGCCGCAGTAGGGGCAGAAGAACACCTGTTCTTCGATCATCACACCTCTGCCCGCAACACTTCGAGGGGCGGGCGGGCATAAATCCCACGGCTGTTGAGTAGCCCGATGATGATGGTGAGTCCCGTGACGATAACTAACGCAAGCAGGAAGATGATGGGGGCTGTCACAAGCGGGGTCTGGAAGACAAATTCTGCTAACGACCAGCTTGCCGCATAGGCCAGCACTACGCCCGTAATAGTGGCAAACACGCCGAGGAACAGGTATTCGATAATCATGATACGAAGCACCTGCTTTCGCGAGGCTCCAAGGGTTTTCAGCAGCACGCTCTCCTCAATACGTTGGAACCGACTCACTAGCACGGCTCCCGCCAAAACGATCAACCCAGTGAGGATGCTAAACAAGGCCATGAACCGGATGACGAACGAGACACGGCTGAAGATTTCGTCGAACACGGCCAGCACCAGACTCAAGCTAACGGTCGAGACGTTGGGGAATTGCTGCACGAGGGCTTCCTGCAAGGCGGCCATCTTTTCGTCGTTCCCGGTTTGGGTCATGAACACGTGCATCTGCGGGGCTTGCTCCAGTACGCCATTCGGGAAGATGAAGAAGAAGTTTGTCTGCATCCGCTGCCAATCGACCTCGCGAATGCTCGAAATCACGGTGGTCATATCCACGCCTTGCACATCCCACACCAGCGTATCGCCTATGTCCACGTGTAATTCGTTGTACGCCAGGTCGCGCTCGATGGATACCGGCACCACTTCCGTGGAGGGATCGACCGTACCCACAAAACCGCCGTCGAGTAGGGTCTCCGCCTCGGTGAGATAGCTGCGGTAGGAGGAGCGGTATTCGCGGTTGTGCGCCCAGTTGACGTGGTAGGTCGAATCTTCCCGAAGTTCCGCCAAGGTTTGCCCGTGGATCTCCTTGATCCGCATGGTCACGATGGGCGATTGATCGATGAGCGGCAGATCCTGTGCTTCCAGAATCTGCGTCACCCCTTCCACCTGATTCGGCTGGATGTCGAACATAATCTGGTCGGGACGCTGTCCGTCGCTGGCTACGTCGAATTGCTCCAGCAGCGAGCGCTCGACGAGCAACAGCGTCACGATCAGGAAGGTGCCCAGACCAAGAGCCAGCATCAAGAGCAGGGTCTGGTTATTCGGACGGTACAGGTTGGCGAGGCCCTGCCGCCACACATACGGCCATCCGCTGGGGAAAAAACGACGAGCCGCCACGGTGAGTCCTTTTGCTACCAACGCAAGCATCCCGAAGACCACGGCCACGCCGCCCATATATCCAATCCCGATGGTGGGATCGGGAGCTTGGAAGACGGCAAACACCATCAGCGCCACCCCGAGCGCCCCATACAACACCCACCGCCACACATCGCGGCTTTGCTCGGCCTCATAAGCCGACCGGATGGCCCGCAGCGGCGACACCCGCCGCACCGAAAGCAACGGCAACAGCGAGAACAACAACGTGACGCCCACGCCTACGCCAAATCCGATAGCCACCGCCGTCCACGACACCGCAAAGTCGACTTCGACGGGTAAAAAATCGCCTACCACGCGCGGCAGCAAAAGTTGGACGCCCATTCCAAGCATACTCCCGATGGTCGCCCCGGTAACCCCCATGAGCATCGATTGGATCAGGTAGATCCAAAACGTCCGACGCGACGTAGCCCCCACACAGCGCAAGACGGCCACCGTTTCAAGTCGTTGTTTGACGTACACATGCACGGCACTCGCCACACCGAGCCCGCCCAGCAACAGCGCAATAAACCCAACGAGTCCGAGGAAGCGGTACAGGTTGCCTACCCGCTCGCCCCAGCGCCGCTGCTCTTCCCCAACCGTATCGGAGCCGACATCGCGCGCCCGAAGTTGCGGGGCCAGCACCTCCATCATGGCTTCCACGTCGCGGTTGTCATCAAATTTAAAATAGACCTCATATTCCACCCGGCTGCCAAAGCCTGTGAGCGATGTGTCCAGTTCGGCGAGCGGGATATAGACGCGGGGGCTGAAAAGCATCATCGCGGCCGACTCGCGGGGCGTTTTGAGCAGTTCTCCCGCCACCCGGTAGTTGATCGACCCGATCTGCACGGAGTCGCCCACCACCACGCCAAACTCATTCATCAGCGCCCCGTCCACGAGCGCGTTGCGGCCTTGCAGATAGGTATCAGCGGCTTCGGGCGGATTGGTTTCTACGGCGCCATAATACGGATAGCCCGGCTCGTTGGCCCGCACACTTGCCAGCCGCGTCGAGCCCGTGCGGGGGAAATACGCCATCGACCCGAAGCTGATGCGGCGTGACTGCAAACCGCCGAGCGAATCGATCACCACCTCGGTGCTATCATCAAACGGAAAGTCGCTTTCAAAACTCAGGTCGGCCCCAAGCAAGGTCTTTGCCTGCTCATTAACGGCGGCTTCGAGGCTTTCACCGAACGAGTTGATAGCCACCAGCGCGGCCACGCCCAATACCATCGACGAAAGAAACAGCAACAACCGGCGACGACTGCCTCGGCTGTCGCGCCACGCCATGATCCAACTCCAGCGGTCAAACATGCGGGTTTGGCTTTAATCTTTTTTAGGAGGCCGCTCAGTGAACGTGAGTGGCGAGTAACAGGGTTTTTTGAAACGTGAAAGGTGGACTTCTTTCAAAACGATGGTGCTCGGCTTCCTCACGTTTTACGTTTCACGTTTTACAACACATTTACCCGACGGCTCGCAGGGTAGGCTCCACCTGTCGGTCCTCCACCACTCGCCCACCCCGGAGACGAAGGATGCGTCCGGTTTTTTCGGCGAGGCTGAGGTCGTGCGTGACCACCACCAGCGTGGTCCCCGCCGTGCGGTTGAGGTCGAAGAGCAGGCCTTCGATGGTGGCGCCCGTCTCGTCGTCGAGGTTGCCGGTCGGTTCATCGGCGAAGAGAATGCGGGGCTGGTTGATAAACGCCCGTGCCAGCGCCACCCGCTGCTGCTCACCGCCCGAAAGCTGCTTCGGATAGTGATGCATCCGGTCGCCCAGCCCTACTTGTTCAAGCAATGCCTTCGCCCGCCCCGACACTCCGCGTTCCCCTCTCAGTTCGGCGGGCACCATCACGTTTTCAAGCGCCGTGAGTGTCGGGATAAGCTGGAACGTTTGAAAAACAAACCCCACCTCTTCATTACGGACAACAGCGCGTTCGTCTTCTGTAAGCGGCCCCAGGTCGATGCCATGAAGACGAACCGATCCTTCCGAGGGGGTGTCGAGCCCGGCACACAAGCCTAACAGCGTGGTCTTGCCACTTCCACTTGGCCCTACAATAGCCACCGTCTCGCCTTCGCTGATGGAGAACGTGACGTGGTCGAGGACGGTAAGGGACCGGGACCCGCTTTGGTAGGTTTTCGTTAGTTGCTGAACGTCGAGGATGTTGGTCTCGGCCATGTCTATGTAAACCGGCGGCATAAACACGCCGCCTTTTGATCTCGAATGTGTATGAAGTTCTGGACTTTCCGACCGCTATACCGCGTCGCCCTTCTCTCGGTTCTGTTGGTGGCAGGATGTAACAGCAATCAAACACCCGACGCTCCGGCGGAATCTCCTGCTGAAACAGCAACCACCCCTGTATCTACCCCCTCCTCCTCAGATTCCGAAACCACCTCGCTGCGGGTATTGGTGCTGGGTAACAGCTTGGCCGCAGGGTATGGCCTCGATCCTGAATTTGCCTTCCCCGCCTTGATTCAAACAAAGATCGACGACCTTGGATGGGACGTTGAAGTGGTGAATGCGGGCGTAAGCGGAGAGACCACGGCGGGTGGCCTCAGCCGGATCGACTGGCTGTTGCGAGAACCGGTCGACGTGCTCGTTCTGGAACTCGGTGGTAATGATGGGCTACGCGGCATCAACCCGCAGGTTACGCAGCAAAACCTCCAGGGCATCATCGACCGTACCCAGGATCGCTATCCAGAGGCTCGTATCGTGCTTGCCGGTATGCAAATCCCCACCAATCTCGGCCCTGACTACACCGTACAGTTTCGGGAAGTCTTTCCCCGTTTGGCCGAATCCAATGATCTCGCGCTGATTCCATTCCTGCTGGAGGGCGTAGGTGGCGTCCCCGAACTGAACCAGCCTGACCAGATCCACCCGACGGCAGAGGGCCATAAAATCGTGGCAGAGACCGTCTGGCGAACCCTTCGGCCCGTTCTGGCAGAGTTGGTTGCCTCGTCTTGAGCTACGCCAATCTATGATTGATCCGGGGATGACTCGCTCAGGAGTTGGGCGATCGCTTCATCAAACCAACCCTTCCACGTTGCAGGTGGAGGCGTCACCCACGTCATCGCCTCCCGCAAGGTGGGATGCTCAAGGGTAAGCCGATAGCTGTGCAGGGCTAAGTTCCTTCCGTCCAACTCCTGTGTACCCCCGTAGCGCATATCTCCCACCAGCGGAAATCCACGATGCGCCAGTTGCACCCGGATCTGGTGAGCGCGGCCCGTCTCTAGCTGAATCCGCACCAACGTGCACCTGCTCCCCGAGGCAAGTGCTTCCCAGGAAAGTCCGGCCCGTTTTGCACTGGGATACGAGGCCTCCACCACGCGCACTTGCTGGTTTTCTTTCACTAGGTAATCAACACACCGTCCTGCTCCTTGCAGCGTCCCTTCCACCAGGGCCAAATACCGTTTGTCCACGGTACGCTGCTTAAATTGGGCCGTCAGCCGTCCCGCCGCTTTGGACGTGCGGGCAAGCACCATCACCCCCGACGCCGGTCGGTCGAGCCGATGCACCAATCCCAAATACACATTGCCGGGCTTGTTAAATCGCTCCTTGATAAAGGCCTTGGCGAGCGATAATAAATCCACATCTCCCGTCCGGTCGGCTTGCGACAATAGGCCTGCTGGTTTGTTCACCACAAGCAAATGGTTGTCGAGATACACCACCGAGAAATCCGTTCCCACTCTCATGATACCGAGGCGAACGCGTGCGAATACCCCTGCACGGCCTCCACAAACGCTCGTGCGTGTTCGGGGTCGTGGTCCGGGTGCATGCCATGTCCCAGGTTGGCGATGTGTCCAACCGGCCCGAACGCGTCCAACATTTCATGAACAGCGTCATGGATTTGCTCCGGGGCGGCGTACAGCGTGCTGGGGTCGAGGTTGCCCTGCAAGGCGGCCTGCGCTCCCACGAGGCGGCGTGCTTTCCGTGGGTCCATCGTCCAGTCCAGGCCAATAACATCAAAGTCGGTTGCTGCCAGCGCGGGCAATGCATAATGTGCCCCTTTGGCAAAGACGATGCGGGGCACTTCTGGATGATTCTCTTGCAAATAGAAGGCGATGCGGTTCAGATACGGCAAGGCGAACGCCTGGAAGACAGCCGGACTCAGCAGCCCCGCCCAGCTATCAAAGACCTGCACGGTCTGCGCCCCGGCTTCTATCTGGGCAGACAAAAACTGACACAACACGTCGGTGATCTGCCCAAGTAGGGCGTGCGCGGCTTCGGGGAGGCCAAACAGCCACGTTTTTGCTTTCGAAAACGTTTTGCTACCGCCGCCTTCGATCATGTACGCCATGAGTGTCCACGGCGCCCCAACGAACCCAATCAGCGGTGCCCTTCCGTCAAGGCGATGCCGGGTGAGGGTAAGGGCTTCAAGCACATAGCCCAAGTCACTTTTTATGTCCGGGGTCCGCAACCGCTTCAAATCCTGCGGACTTCGCAAGGGGTCTGGGAAATGTGGCCCTTTCCCCTTAATCATCTCTACGGTGAGTCCCATCACCTGCGGGACTACCAGAATGTCCGAGAAAATGATGGCGGCGTCGAGGGGAAAGCGTTCCAGCGGCTGAAGCGTGACTTCGGCGGCCAGTTCGGGCGTACGTACAACGTCAAAAAAGGCATCTTCGGCCCGCAGGGCGCGGTATTCTGGCAAATAGCGCCCAGCTTGCCGCATCATCCACACGGGGGTCCGTTCGGTATGGAGCCCGCGAGCAGCACGAAGCAATAGGTTGTTTTTGAGCGGCGGAAACGTTGACATGCGGTGGAGATTGAAGAATCCACAATAGGAAGGAACGCCCCCTTTTAGAACCAGGCCTACTCCCCGTTCCACGTATCTGCGATCTGCACGATAAATTACGGCAACCCTGGCATCCATGCCCGAAACCGCCCCTCCGCTCCCTGAGGAACCCATTTCTTTCTCCGCAGAAGTGGCCCGCAAAGCATTGCACCTGCTTGCGCTGGTGGTTCCGCTTGGCATGCTCTGGTTGGGGAAGTCCTTGTCCGTATTTATTCTGGTTCCCGGTGCCCTGCTCGCCCTTAGTGCCGACGTGCTTCGGGTGCGCTCGGTGGGCTTTGCCGCCTTTATCAACCGTACCTTCGGGTTTATGATGCGGCCCGAAGAGCGCCCTCCGGTAGGTGGTCCGCTCCGCATAAATGGAGCCACCTGGGTGTTGATTACAGCGGCCATCCTTGCGGTGGTATTTCCGCTACACCTCGCCGTCCCCGCCTTTGTCGCCTTTATGATCGGCGATGCCGTAGCCGCCCTGGTCGGACGCCGTTGGGGCACACACCAGTGGCCCGGTCTTCCGCGTACGGTTGAAGGATCTGCCGCCTTTCTCGTTGCGGGCTTGCTGGTGATGGCCCTCTTTCCCATGCTCCCTTTCTGGGTCGGGTGCGTGGGTGTCATGGTTGCCTGTCTCGTTGAATTGTACCCTGGCCCTTTTAACGACAACTTCCTTGGCCCGGTCATGGCAGCCGCAATCATGGCCCTTTTGGAAAAAGTGGTGCTGGGCATACCGGTCTCTTTGTTTCTTTAACCCCAATGCTCATGTCTTTCCGCGATGACGCCATCCGACGATGGGTAGGGCTTCAGCCATTCCCGGAACCGTCCCTGATTCACCTTCGATATCCCGTGGTGCTCATGCACGGTTTTGGGCTCGCGGCGGCTGCCCGGCGAGGCGGTCACCTTCATGCCGAAGCCATGCACCTGCGGGCCCATGGCATCTGGGCCTATGCACCCAACGTGGCCTCGTACACCACCGTTTCAGCACGGAGCGCCCTCTGGAAGCAGCGTTTCGAGCACATCCTCAACGAGACGAAAGCCGAAAAACTCAATCTCATTGCCCACTCCATGGGCGGCCTTGATGCCCGGCATTTGATCAGTGTGCTGAACCTGCACCCGCGCGTTGCCACCCTGACCACCATCTCAACCCCCCATTACGGAACCCCGCTAGCCAACCTGATGCTGGAACAACCGGAGGGACTGCTCCAGAGCCTCGCTGCTTTTGCCGATTATGTAAGCAGTACAGCGCTGGAAGACGCGTCGGGAAACCTGATGCAGGCCCTCGAAGAGTTAACCCCCGAACACGTATGCACCTCGTTTAATCCTGCCGTACCTAACCACCCGGACGTGGTATACTGGTCCTATGCGGGGGCTGCAGGAAAAGACACCGACACCCCCATCAACCCGTTCCTGCGTTATTTTAACACGGTGGTGTACCAACGGGCTGGGCTCAACGACGGCTTTGTGCCAGTAGACAGTGCCCGATGGGGAACGTTTCAGGGTACCATTCCAGCCGATCATGCCCAGCAAGTGGGACTTCAAGGGATACAATCGAGTGATTTCGACACGCATGCGTTTTATTGTGAACTCTCCCACCGTTTGGCGGATGCGGGTTTTTAATCTTGTCCGTTGCGATTCAGCCCACATTTCCCGAACGTATACCCATTCACCGAAAGCCTATGCCTGCCATGCTACGCTTGTCTCTTTTTTCCCTGCTGCTGCTCGCCCTCCTTGGCTGCGATACCCGGGATCTCGCAGGCCCCACAGACCCCGGTGACAACCTCGATGCACCGGATGCCCTGGAACAGGTCACGTTCCACGTCGGCTATGAGTTGCAAGCCACCTACGCCGCGTGCGACCTGACTTTTCGTGACGACGGCGGCAACCTGCGCACCCTCACCAATGTCGTAAGCCCGTGGTCAACGGACTTCGTCGTCACCGTCGAACGCTCGGCTGGGCCGTATGAAGCCTATCTGAGCGCCACCTGCGCCGATTTCTCGAAGGAAGGCAAGTCGCACGTGATGGTAATAGTTGACGGTGACGTGGTGCAACAGGCGCGCGCCACAGGATACGGGGCCACTGCCCAAACCCACCACTTCCTCTGGGTAGAATAGGCGCATGCACAATCCGCGTTTGTTGCTTTTGATAGTCGTAGTATTGGGACTAAACGCCGAGGTGGCGTTTTCCCAACCAGTGGATTCCGTTTCGACTACGCAGCCCGAAGCTTCCCCTTTTGCCCTCTATGAAGCTGCCATCACCGCCTTGGGCGGCGAGGCTTTTTTGCAACTCCGTTCCCAAGCAACACGCGCCTACGGGGCCATCACCCCGCCGGGGATGACGCAGGAGATGCGGTTTGAGTCGATGCTCACCTATGAATTGTTGCCTCACAAAAACCGCGTAGAGATCACCCTTTCCTCGGGCACGATCGTGCAGGCTTTTAATGGCGACTTTGGCTGGTTGTTTATTGGTGGGCGGCTGGTAGACATCTCGGAAGAGCAACGAGAGCAAAGCCGCTATGGTACTTCCCTGTTGCGAGCCTTTGATCCGACACGCCACACCCTGGCGTCCGTACCCGATGAAGAGGTAAAAGGACACACCACCCATGGTTTTTCAATCACCGACAACGAGGGATATACCACGGCGTTCTTTACCGATACGAACACCCACCGGCTTTTAAAAATCGCCTATACCTTACAAGGCGTACCCCGCGAGGAATATTTTTCCGCCTACCAGGAGGTGGACGGGCTGCATATCCCATTTCAAGTTGAAGTGTTTCAGGACGGGCAGCAGGTTATGCGCGCTACCCTCGAAGAAGTCACAATTAACCCGTCTTTAGACCCCGCTCTTTTTGAAATCCCGCAGCATTAGAGCATTTTATGATAGCGTTTGACACAGCGTTCGAACGCTCCTGGTCGCCACCCTGAGCACCGCATCAACACAAGGACACAGCCCGAATGACAGAACGTAACCCTCGTCGAATGGAGCTATTTTTTACGCGTCGAGATTTCTCCTAGGAAGTTGACAAAACGTGTGGCTTGGGGAATAGGAAAAGTGTTCCAGGTATTAACTCCCAGGATACGGGTGTTGTATGTCAAAACCATGAAACCCCATTCCCCGATGGCCGCTTAAAGCCACCCACGGTTTTTTGAGCCTGCCCGAATCAGGTCTTTTATGACCAACACTGCTTCGCCACCTGCTGGACGTTTTGGCACCTTCAAAGGGGTGTTTACCCCTAATGTCCTCACCATCCTGGGCATTATTCTCTTTCTGAGGACCGGCTGGGTGGTTGGGCAGGCAGGACTCTGGGGCTCGTTGATCATCATTGCCCTCGCGAACGCCATTTCGTTCATGACAGGGCTGTCCCTCTCGGCCATTGCGACAAGCATGGACGTGAAAGCAGGGGGAAACTATTACCTCATCTCGCGCTCCCTGGGTCTTGAAATTGGCGGAGCCATCGGGATCCCGCTGTATCTGTCTCAGGCCATTTCGGTGGCGTTCTACATCATCGGGTTCACCGAGGCCATCGGAAGCCTTGCCTTTTTTGCCGCGCTGGACCCCCGGTTGCTGTCCACCGGTGTTGCGCTCGTATTTGTGGCAATCGCCTATGTGGGAGCTGACTTTGCCTTGCGCATCCAATATGGCATCCTGGCGATTCTCGTTGCCGCCTTGATATCCTTTTTTACGGGGGGATGGGGTGATTTCGTCAGTCCCAACTTACAGCCTCAATACACCGACGGCATCAGTTTCTGGATTGTATTCGCCGTCTTCTTCCCTGCTGTCACGGGCATCGAGGTGGGCATCAGCCTGTCGGGCGACTTAAAGGACCCCAGCCGCAGCATCCCGCTAGGAACCATCGCCTCCATTGTGATAACCACGGTGGTGTATGTGGCCACGGCATTGTGGTTTGCCTTTCAACTTACCGCCGAGGAGTTGATCACCAACACCCTGGCGATGGAGCAGATTGCCAGCCTTCCGATCCTCATTCTGGCTGGGGTGGCCGCCTCTACCTTGTCCTCGGCGTTGGGCAGCGTGCTGGCTGCGCCGCGTACGTTGCAGGCCATCTCCCGCGACCGGGTCACGCCCCGGTGGATGGCAGGGCAATTGGGCAGCGCCACAGAGCCCCGGGTGGCCGTGCTGCTGACAGGGGTGGTGGCGGTGGGCATCATCTGGCTGGGCGACCTCGACTTTGTGGCTCCCATCATCACCATGTTTTTCCTCAACACCTACGGCATGGTGAACCTGGTGGCGGCTATCGAGCGCCTGGTGGGCAACCCCAGCTATCGGCCCCGCTTCAAGGTGCCGCTGGTGGTTTCGCTGCTTGGTGCGGTAGGGTGCTACGGGGCGATGTTTCTCATCAACGCCCCCGCCACCATTGCGGCCATCGTCATTTCCTACGGCATTTTCTTCGCCCTTAGTCGGCGGCGCATGGTGCGCACCTGGGGGGATGTCCGAAGCGGCATCTGGACCTCGTTGGCCCGGTACGCCCTTTTGAACCTGGAGCGGCGACCGCCACAAGTAGGGCGTAACTGGCGGCCTAACATTGTGGTTTATACGGGCCAGCCGCACAACCGCGAACACCTCGTGATGCTATCGGAATGGCTGAGCCTGGGACGGGGTATTGTGACGTTTGTCCAACTTATTACGGCGGGCGGCGCCGACAAGGCCAAGCTGCGCCGCATGGCCGAGAAACGCATCCGCAGCTACATTGCCGACCGGCGCATGGCTGCCTTTGCGGAAGCAGAAGTGGTACCCGATTTCGCCCGCGGCGCGGTTGCGGTGGCGCAGGCTATGGGAATCGGTAAGCTAGAAACCAATACCGTGCTCATGGGCTGGAGCCGTGCTCAAACGGGACGTGCTACGCTGATGAACGTCTTGCACGACCTCGCGGCGCTCGATATGTCGGTGCTGTTCCTCAACGTGG
Source organism: Rhodothermia bacterium (assembly GCA_030428385.1). Classification (GTDB taxonomy): domain Bacteria; phylum Bacteroidota; class Rhodothermia; order Rhodothermales; family JAAAOL01; genus JAUIDY01. The sequence continues at coordinate 33,453 of JAUIDY010000061.1, forward strand.
ACGCCGAGAAAGGCTTTGGTAAAAAGCAGGTGATCAACGTGTGGTGGGGTGGTCGCGGCGGCAACGCCGAGTTGATGGTGCTGCTTGGCTACCTGATTAGTCGCCACAACGACTGGCATGACGCCGAACTGCGCCTCTCGCGTATCATCGAGCACGCCGATGGAGAAGCCCAAACACGGGATCACATGAATCAGCTCCTGGAGGAAGCCCGGGTGGAGGCCACGCCTAACATTGTGGTACATAACAACCCCAACCAGAAACTAACCGACCTGTTTGCCGAACATAGCGCGGATGTAGACCTCACCATCCTTGGTATGCAAGTGCCGACAGCCGCCCACGCGGAGACGTATGGAGAACGCCTTGAAACATTGGCCGAAGCCGTAGGCACCGTATTGCTCGTCTATAATGCCCAGAAGGAAAATCAATTCCTGTAATTCGCTCCCTCTGTTGATCTTTGCTTCATCCCTATACCTGCTGGAACCCAGGGGAGCGCCTTGTATTTTATGACCCGCATTCCTTCAGGTATCCGAAGCTGGTCATGAGCAATTTCCGCCTACCGATCTTCTTTTGCTTCCTTCTGGGCTCTTGTTTTCTAGGAAGCATCGGTGTTCCTGACGCGGTAGCTCAAGACTCCGCTTTTGAAGAAGAGGCGGTGGTTGTGGAAAGTAGCGGCTGGGAACTCGTGGGTGACCTGATGCTTCCGCCTACCCAAGCCCCTGTTCCCGGCGTCTTGCTTCTCCACAAGGCCAATGGCGAACGATCGGTATATCGTCCCCTGGCGCTGGAACTGGCGGAACGGGGCATTGCCTCGCTGCGACTCGACCTCCGAGGACACGGCGAAAGCACCAACCAGGGCCGGTTTGAACCAGGGGGGGAAGCCCCAAGCCCGTTAATCTGGGATGCCGAAGCCGACGTTGCGGCGGCGTTTTCCTTCTTGCAATCACATCCACGGTTTGATGCAGAACGGATTGGAGTGATTGGCAGCAGCTACAGCGGCGAAGAAATGGCAGAGGCAGGGCGGCTACATGGCTATGCAAAGGCGTATGTCGCCATTTCTCCCGGCTCGTTTAGTGAAGCATCGATCACAAGCATGGATACGAGCGGGGTCGCGTGGCTGTTTGTGGCGTCCAAAAACGAACGCTATGTAAAAGACATCACCGAAGCCGTCCTTGCCCAGAGCGAATCTTCCGAAGTGATTATCGTCCCGGGCACCAAACACGCCACCGATATTCTAATCGACAACCCGGAAATGGCCGAACGGGTGGCCGTATGGCTGACCCACCACTTGTAAGCAGTGGTAGACCTGCCCCGGGGAAATTTTTTCTACGAAGTATGCCGGAACGCACCTATTCTGAAGAAGAAGTAGCAGCGCTCCTTGAGCGGGCGGCCGAGTTGCACCTGAAATCAGCGGACCACGCGGATCATAAGGCCGGGCTTACCCTACGTGAGCTTGAAGCCATTGCTTCGGAAGCAGGGATTGATCCGGCCTTGCTGCGGCAGGCTGCCCAAGAGCTTGAAAAGCCTTCGCGTACCCTACTTGATGCCCCCGCCAACACGTCAGCAACCCACCTGTATGAAGAACGCTGGGTACCCGGCACCCTAACCACCGACGAATGGGAAGACATCGTGGCCGAACTGCGCCACCGATACGACACCGACATGGGAACGGCTATGGGTATGCCCGGCTACGGCGTGGGCAAAATAGAGCAGATCGGGCGCACACTCGAATGGCGGCATACCAGCATGTCGGGGGTGGAAACGCGGGTGATGATCCGTCAGCGCGGCGAGGGCATGCGGATTCGGTTGAGCCGACGGGTGGGTTGGGCAAGTTCAATGACAGAATCGATCACCCTTGGCACTATCGCCGCTGGCCTAGCAGCCTTGATTGCAGGAGCGGTCAGTAAATCGTTGGGACTGGGACTCGGAGTTCTGTTTGTGGTGCTGATCTCCTGCATCCCCTTGATTTATTTGCTGGACCAAAAATGGCGGGCAAAAAAGCACCGTGACCTTGCTGAGCTCGCGGATCGAATTGCCCACTTGGCAACTGCGGACGACGCCACTTCTTCCAGCGAACAGTCATTGGCAGCGTCTACTCCCCATCCTCCCCTCCTCGACGACTCCCCAGAAATTCAGGAAGCTCTTCCTGGCGAACCCACACCTAGCCGCAGGCGCGTGCGTTAGTCGTTTTAGTTGCCAACCCCTTGTCCTCTTGGACATTAGATCGCCACGAATCACGCGTAGGACCAGGCTTACAGGATAATGGGGCTTTCTCCGCTACCGATGCCCCTATTGTTTTTCCTTCCTTAGGTAAGGATCTGGCACGAATCCATCGCCTTTTCCTTGCAATCAGTGTTTGGTAATCAATATTCTGAGCGGGGTCATCTATGTGCAGTGAAAACTTCCTCCCTCCTCTTCAGCCTTTAATTGCACTCGCAAAAGCAGCTGGCTTACCGTTTGAAGTTGTTGATCGCGGCATTTTTGTTGAGGTTAACTTTGACGGGATTCATGCATCCTTGAGCAACCGACAAGCCCGTATTTTTCTTGATGCCACCCTGAATTCTTCCCCTGACACCGCTTCATTCACACGCCAACATCTTCAGTACCGACGTTCGTTTCTTGTGCCATGGGATGAAGCGGTCCGCCCAAACTGAGTCCGCTTGCCATGCGGGGCACGTCCCCGATGACCATCTGCCCCAAACCAAACAAAAAAGCGCCGACTCCACGAATGGAACCGGCGCTTGGGAGCGGGAAACGAGACTCGAACTCGCGACCTTCTGCATGGCAAGCAGATGCTCTACCAGCTGAGCTATTCCCGCATTTTTCTGGTAAGGGCTGCAAGTATAGCCCTCTGCCTGTATGTTTGTCAACCCCTGCGACTGACTTCATGCGAAGTCCTAAAACCCCTTATTCTCAGCCGCATGGACCCAGAAAACGAGACCCGCTGCCAACGGTTCCGCTAAAACCCGATGCGGCGACGCGGGGAAAAATTGGGGGGCTCCGCCGTCCGTTCCATGGTGTAGGTTATACTAAACGGGCGGGCTTCCATCGCTTCCCAGAATGCCCGTCCTGCCTCGTTGGCGGCCAGCACCCCCACTCGGATCCGTTGTGCCCCGAGTTCATCGGGTACTGGAAGCCCGCCGCGAGCGTGAGCGCCTCGTCCGCCGACCGCTGCGACA
>JAUIDY010000062.1 GCA_030428385.1 Rhodothermia bacterium
ACTCGTATCGCAGGGCCTTTACCGGATCGACAAGAGCGGCTTTGGCCGATTGATAACTGACCGTGAGAACTGCCACCAACAGCGTCAGGACGCCCGCCAGCACAAACGTGCCGATACCCAAACTCGTGCGGAAGGTGAAATCGCTGAGCCAGGCATCCATTGCGAAGTAGGCCACAGGGACCGCCAACACAAACGCCACGCCCACCAGCCGGGCGAAGTCTTTCGACAAAAGCATCACGATGCCGGACACCGACGCGCCCAGCACCTTGCGCACGCCGATTTCTTTGGTGCGTTGCTCAGCGGCGAAGGCGGCCAACCCAAACAGGCCCAGACACGCGATCAAGACGGCGAGCAGGGCGAAGACCCCAAAGACCTTCCCCAGTTGCACATCGGCGCGGTAGAGCGCGTCGAACGCTTGATCCAGAAATTGAAACTCAAACGGGCGGTGCGTGACGTACTGCTGCCACGTCTGCTCAATGCCCCGCAACGCGCCCGTCACATCGCCGGCGGTGGTTTTGACGAGCAGGTATTCGTAATTCGGCGGCTCGAGAAAGAGCGCGAGTGGATCAATCCCGTCGCGCAAAGAGGAGTGGTTGAAGTCTTCGACGACGCCAACGACCTCGCCCTGGCGGTTGCCCAGCAGGTTAAAGCGTTTGCCGATGGCTTCGGGGGGCGTCCACCCGAGTTGCTGCACCGTCGTTTCGTTGATCAGGTACACGTAGCCCTGCTCAGTGGTGTAGCCCTCCGACTGCGGGAAGCCGTCGCCTGCGATCAGCCGCAAACCAAGGGTTTCCACCACGTCTTTGTCGGCTTGCATCCCCCGAATGCCGAAAAACTCGCCTTCGGGCAGTTCGAGGCCTTCGGCTTCGAGCGCGTAGCCGCCGCGCTGATAGCCCGGATAGCTGTTCACCGCCGACACACTTTGCACCCCAGCTTGCTGCTGCAGCGCTGCCTTCAGCGTCGGGTAACTCTGCCGCAGTTGCTGGTCGCCAATAGGCAACGCCACCACCTGCTCCTTGTCGAAGCCGAGGTTGGTGGTGCGCATGTAGTCGAGTTGTTGGTACACGACCACCGTGCCCACGATGAGCACGATGGAGGCCGCGAACTGGAACACCACCAGCACCTTGCGAAAGAGCCCCGCGCCTCGGTTGGTGGTGGGGCTGCCTTTTAAGACCTGCGCCGGACGGAAAGACGACAGCAACAACGCGGGATAACTGCCTGCCACCAGACTCACGGTGACGCCGATAACAAGCAAGGCCAAGCCAACAAAGGGATGCATAAACGCGGCGGTGGCCAACGTTTTGCCGCTAAGTGCATTAAAGGCGGGTACCAGCATGATGGCGAGGGTCACCCCCAGCGCCAGCGCCAGAAAGGTCAGCAGCGCCGACTCGCCGAAGAACTGCCCCATCAACTGGCCGCGTCCGGCCCCGGAGACCTTGCGCACGCCCACTTCGCGGGCCCGCCGCGCCGAACGCGCCGTTGCCAGGTTCATGTAGTTGACGCATGCTACCAACAACACCAACAGCGCCAGGGCAAGGAACAGGTAGACATACGTGATGGCTCCTTCGACGTATAGGTGTATATCCGTCAGTCGCTGCAGGTTGAGGGTATAGTCTACCGGCAATCCCACCTCATCGCGGACATCATCCACATAGTCCGTCACCTGCCGCGCAAACGCTGGCCCCGACTGCCCATCTCCCAGCAGCACGTACGTGTAGAAATTGGCCGAACTCCAGATTTCGCGGGTGGACCATCGGGTGGAGCTAAACGACGCCAGCACCTCGAAGTGAACGTGGGAGTTGGATGGCATATCCTCGATCACTCCTGTCACCTCAAACGTGCTCCCGCCATCTATGGAAAGGGTTTGCCCGATGGGGTTGGTCGAGCCGAAGTATTTGGTGGCCGCTGAGGCGGTAAGTACCAGCGTATTGGGTCGGGTGAGAGCCGTCGCAGGACTCCCAGCACGGAATGGCAACGTAAAGACCTCGAACACCGTGGAATCGGCGTACATAAATGCGTCTTCCTGAAAAAACTCGCTGCCCTGTTGAATCACGGTGGGCCGGAATGCACCAATGTCATACAGGCGGGTCGTGGCCTCCACTTCGGGGAATGTCCGCTTAAACAACGGGGCCACAATCGTGGGCGTGACGACCTGGTCTTCTCCCACCGTCACCCGATAGATCTGATCTGCCTTTTCGTGAAACCGGTCATAGCTCACCTCATCCCGTACGTACAGCGCCATGAGCAAGCAGCAGGCAATCCCGATGGCGAGGCCAAACACGTTGATGAAGGCGTACCCCTTGTGACGGAGCAGGTTACGAACAGCAATCTTCCAGTAATTCTGTAGCATGGCGCGCATCGGGCGGGTGAGGAGGAGCAAGCTGCATGGCCTGGGGCTCGGCTAGCCTATGGTTCCTTGCCTTCGGATGAAAAGGGATGAGGTTGCATTTTGTCAAATTAATGGCGTGCCGTTCACCAAAAAAGGCCCGGCCCTTGCGGACCAGACCTTCGTTTACGAGAAGATGCGCATGACACGCTGACCCGTTATCCCAGGTTCGCACTCACCTCGGGCGAGAAACGCACGTCGCCGCGCGTCTCAGGCATGATGGTCGCCACCCCCAGATACTCTTCGCTTCCCGCTTCCTGGTTTCCAAAGTTCCAGTTGCGGCGGAAGGTGAAGGTGCGGGTCGACGCTCCATTCGGACGCACCCACTGCGACCCGACCGTCCCAATAAAGTCATCGAGGTTGCCAATGGAGAGCCAGTGGATGTTGCCATCGGGCAAGGTATCGTAGAAGTCGCGGCCGTCGTCGCGTTCCACCAAGAAGCCCCGCAGGATGTACCAGTAGTTTTCGGACACCTCGCGGGAGGTCCAGTTTACAGTAATGGTGATTTCAGCGAACTCGGTCGCGCTGGAGACACGCCCCACACGGAGGCTGACATTTGAAATATTAGCCATGATATTGTGCTGAGATATAGAGAACCCTAGCCGATTCACGGCCCGGGCTCCCTGATGAGGAGGACAGGCATTTGCGGCCGGCAAACACCTGGAGAAAAAGCACGAGGGCCTAGTCGGAAGGCGGCTCGTTGGGCACGGCAACGTCCTGCCGGAGCGCATACCGCTTCGAAGCGGGCGGGGCCGTCTGTACTTCTACAAACGTAGCCTCGCCATCCAGCGATTGGGCAGGCGCCTTCGGGGCCACCCGCGACGTGCCGCCCGGTATCGCCATCGGTGACCGGAGGATGTCGGCAAAGCGCCCCTGATCAGCAGGCGGATCGGGCACGCCCCGCGAGGGGACCAGCGCCATCGGCGACCGCATGAGGGGCGCGTCGCCCCGGCCCAGGGCCATCGGGGACTTCAGGAGGTTGACTGCCCGCTTCTTTGGATAGGTTTTTTTTTCGTCCATCGTACAAAGAACGGTTTGGGTGAAGAAGGGATGTGATGAACCTGACCGCTCCGGAACGACACGTCGGTGCCAGGACCACAAGGCTTGCGCGGGCCTCTTGTTTTTTTCCTAGTCTGCAGCGTGCCTACCCATCTCCTTTCTAGAATTGACAGGCCTTTGGTGATGAGACATAGAGGGGCCACGGTACATCTTGATATTCGTCACTTTTCCGTACGCTGGCTCATGGTTTTCTTGCTTTCATTCAAGATTACTACAATTCCCATCTTCTGAAAGAAGCCCTTAAATAATAATGTTTTACATGTAGTATTTCCTTTCCATCTTTTTCTACCTGTCATCGTCTCCATTCGCAAAGGCCTTGTCCGAACAAAACAGCGCTCCGGTCAGCTACAAACAGAGGCAAGAGCCAAACCTATCAGTCGTCTGCATCCGCCGTCATTTCCTGCTTTTTCCCACTTTGCCGTCCTACGACCAACCGTGGGATGTTACAATTTTTGTCTGAATGACACGAAGTGTCAGGGACTTCTGGTCATCCCGAACCTTCAGCAAAAAGCGTATGCAACCCATGCCCCCGCATATGGCGTACAACCCCCGCTGATGCTGGGTCATCTTCCTTCGATTGTATCCCCCATATTTCCATGCCGATAGATACCGACTTCCTGTTTCGCCGCTCCCTCAGCCTCAAGCCGCTGATCGACTTCTGGCGCGGCGTAGCCGAGGACCCTACCGCTCCGCTTGCTCCCCTCGCCCCGTCCATCCTCGAAGCCGTAGATGCCGCTCCCGAGTTGCTGGCTCCCATTGAGGACTTCAGCCTCCTGGAGCCCCATCAGGGCCTGATCGAGCGGATGATGATTGCCGTTTTCCCAGCGGGCCTGAGTAAAGAGGTCTATGCCGCGGCCTTCCCGCCCTTCATGATGATGCCGATCCATGCGACGTCTCGCTTCTATAGGCTCATCGAACATGCGGAAAAACACGAGGACATGAACGAGCAAGTGGAAACCCGCAAAAAAATCATGCGGGCCTACCACCATTTGCTGGATACGTACTATGGGGTAAAGTTGCATTTTGATGTCCCCATGCTTTTCCCAACGAAGGGCAAAACAACCGGACTCAGCCGCTACTTCCGGTTTAATGTGGACTTCACCTTTTGCGACCCGGCCTTGCACGGCGACCTTCCACAACTGTCCGATGAAGACCTGTCGGAACTCCAATCCGACCCGATGAACCTGGACCTCTGGACGGAAAAACTCCCGCCCGACCTCTTTGAGTTGCAGGGCATGGTGATCCTCTCGGCGGTGGATGTGACGGACCAGGAAGTGCTGTCGCTGCTGAAACACGACCTGCTGCAAAAAGACGCGATGGCATCTGCCGAACGGCTGGATAAGCTCCAGGATCGGCTGCGGACGCTTTTGCGGTGCCCGGACCTCCAGGTGGGACTGCTGCACCTCGAACGCGTCGACCCCGAAGCCATCCCCACCGCCCGTCCGGTGGGACGCAGCTTGCTCTTTGGCACCCAGAACGCAGCCCCTGCCTGCACACACGGCCATGTTTCTTCGTACGGCCATGTGGTGAAGAAGATGGAGCCGATTGTGATCTCCGATCTGGAGCAGGCGCCGTATGAGACCGGCTTTGAGTATTACCTGCGTGAGCAGGGCTTTCGGAGCGTGATGTTGGCCCCGCTGACACAGGATCAAGAGATTATCGGTGTGCTAGAGATTGCTTCACCCGCAGCCGGGGCGCTCAACAGCCTGAACGTGCTTAAGCTCGACGAAGTGATCTCGCTGTTTACCACCGCGCTGCGCCGCAGCCTGGACGAACGCGAGAACCGCTTGCAAGCTGTCATCAAGCAGCAGTACACCGCCGTGCACCCGACGGTGGAATGGCGCTTCCGCGAAGCCGCCGCCAGCTTCGTGCAACAGCAGATCGACGGCGTCCGGCCCACGCTCGAATCCATCGTCTTCCGCGACGTGTTTCCGCTGTATGGCCTCACCGATGTGCGCAATTCATCGGTGCACCGCAACGCCGCCATTCAGGCCGACCTGCTGGAACAGGTGGGGCTGGCGCTCGCCGTGGTGATGGAAGCCAAGCTGCATCGTCCGCTCCCGGTACTGGATGAACTGGCGTACCAGATGGAGCATTTTGTAGAGGAGTTGCAAGGCGAACTTAGTTCGGAGCATGAACTGACGGTTCTCGACTTCCTGCGCAACGATGTGGAGCCGTTGTTCGACCATCTCGCAGATTTTGGAACCAGCGTGCAGGAGCGCATCGACGCCTACCGCGCTTCGATCGACGCCGAAGTCGGCATCCTGTACCGCCGCCGCCGCGACTTCGACGCCACCATCCAGCGCATCAACGACACCGTCGGCATGGTGCTCGACATGCGGCAGGAACAGGCCCAGGCGATGTTTCCCCATTACTTCGAGAAGTACAAAACCGATGGGGTCGATTACAACCTCTACGTCGGCGCTTCGCTGGTGGACGACAAGCCGTTCGACATGCTGTACCTGCGCAACCTGCGGCTGTGGCAACTCCTCAGCACCTGCGCCATCGACTGGGCGCTGGAAAAGCTGATGCCAGAGCTTAAGATTCCGCTCCGCACCGCCCACCTGATCCTCGTGCAGCACCTCCCGCTCTCGATTCGCTTCCGCCAGGAAGAAAAACACTTCGACGTGGACGGGGCCTACAACATCCGCTACGAGATCATCAAGAAACGCATCGACAAGGCCCGCGTATTGGGCACCGGCGAGCGACTGACCCAGCCAGGCCACATCGCCATCGTGTACTCCCAGCAGCGCGAGATTGCGGAATACCACCGTTACCTCGACTTTCTGCGGGCCTCTGGCTACCTCACCGGCGACGCCGAGGAGCTGGAGCTTGAGGACTTGCAGGGCGTACACGGGCTCAAGGCACTGCGGATCGCTATCGCCCCGCCCCCGCCCGAAATGGGCGACGGGCAAGCCGTGGACACCGCCCTGCCTGAAATCGAAGCCACCCCCGCAGAAACCGCCGCCTGAACACCGTCATTCTCAACACGATCCTCCTCAAACCTACGTACCGAAACGGTCTGAACCGCGACCAACTGTTTGTCTTATGAAATACTTTGTGTTTGTTTTTGTGCTCGCCCTTTCGGGAATCGGGTGTACGCCTGTTCAGGGACAAGGCGATACGTCGCGCCGCGACCAGATCCACGCCAACCTGCAGGTGCATTTCCCGCAGCTTCGGGAGTATGAGTTTACGGTGGGACCGCTCGAAGAAAGTGGCATTGAGGGGCTGGATCAGGGCAGCTTCGTGATTGGGGCCAACCAGCAAACACAGCGCTTTCTCGTCACCGAAGACAACAAGATGCTGTATTTCATCGGCGGCGACCCGATTGACGTGAGCATGTCGCCTGAAGAAGTGGAAGCCACCCTGGCTGCCGCCCGCGAGTTAGAGGCCGAGCAAAACCGGCAGCGGGCCACCGCTTTGATGGCCGCGCTGCCCGACCTGCCGTCGAAGGGCAGTCCGAACGCCCGCGTCACCATCGTGGAGTTTTCCGACTTCCAGTGCCCGTACTGCGCGCGGGGCAATCAGATCATGGAGCAGGTGCTTGCACAGCACGAGGATGACATTCGGTTCATCTTCGCCCACTTTCCGCTGCCCAACCACGACTGGGCACGCCCGGCCTCCATTGCCGCCGAGTGCGCCAACAACCAGGACAGCGACGCCTTCTGGTCGCTGCACGACGACTACTTTGCCAACCAGCGCCAGCTTACCACCGACAACGTGCTGCTGCGCAGCCGCAGCTTCCTCTCCAACGCGGGCATTGACCTCGACGTGTGGGAAAGCTGTGCCATGGACGCCACCACGGCTGAGCACCAGGAAGCCGCCCGCAAGGTAGATTTGGCGATGGCGGTGGGCCAGCAGTTCGGCGTCTCGGGCACACCAGGCTTCTTTATCAACGGCCACTTCGTCAACGGCGCCCAGCCCCCCGCCACCTTCGAGCGCTATATCCAGCAGGCGAAAGAAGACGTGCAGTAAGGAGGTTTGAGGCGAAGAAAGGAAGCACCGAGGAAACGAAGCGGGAATCGGTTGTTTCGCTTGACGTAGCTACACAACAACGTGTTGCTTTTGCGCAAGCGGGTACCCATGCTATCTTTGCCCTTTAGCAAATTACGACAAATCCAGCCTGCGTCATCTCCACGGGTCGTCGTATCATCAGATGCTGCGTCAAGTCATTCGACTGCGCCAGATACGAATCCGAGTACAGCGGATGAAGCACGTCACGAATACGTGTGCATTACGTTCGAGTCCGAGCGAAGACGGATGACGCACCGCTCTTACGCAACCTGAATGGTGTGATACGCAAGCAACGTACCATCGGTGTTCTGCTGCGTTGCCAGCAGGAAATTCTCATATCCCGAAGAGGGGAATACGGTGTCTCGGCCGCCGGACAGGGTGGTGTCCTGTTCACCCCTACTGCTGTACCGTTCATGTGTCGTACAGATCTCCCGGGCGAATGCATCCGTAAAGCAGAACTGTGAAATAACCTTCGACTGCCCGGACCCATCGCTGACGGAAAAATGAATATGGATCGTGCGCCCTCTGTACCATCCCGGAAAACAGGTCTTGAAATTGACTCGGCCGTTCGAATCGGTGACCAACATGCCCCGAAACCAGGTGCTTTGTTCGGCCTCATCGTCACCTCCAGTGCAGAATCCCCCGGCAAACCGGCCGGCGTCTTCACTATCACTCGTGTCACCCGAATAGACGCCTCGATTGTCGCAGTGCCAGACCTCGACGAGGTGGCCCTCGAGGGGCTCGCAATTGCTGTCAACCACGCGCAAGCACAACTGCATTGGAAGACCCGCGAGCCCCAATGAAATATCTTCCCCGGTCGCATCCTCGAAATAGCAGGGGCCTTCGGTGGTCGGCTGCGTCAGGGATACGGTGCACGTATTGCCACTTGCGAAGATGTCATCGGCAGGGTAGTCAACCGTGATTAGGTCCGTTCCGCCAGATGCCCACTCCGTCGAGCGAACGATGTCATCCATGTCCGTATCTTCCCCAACTCCGTTGGAATCGCATCCCAGTGGAACGAACAGGGATGCGATGGGCGTCCAAAACAAGCTCTTGATCAACTTGCGTCGTCCGGAGGATTTTTTCATAACTGTATCTCTTTCGTTGATTTAGGTGTTGGGGGACGCCGCTATTAAACGCAAAAAGCAACTTGAATATTACCTCTTGAGCGCTTGTAGGGATCGAATTTTTGCTCGCAGCGCATTCTGAAGAATGCATAACCACCAAGTGGACAAACCGGACGATGGTTCTAGGCGTTGGAATCGCCGAGGCTCGGCGCTCCCTTGACATGGCGGCGTTGCGGTTTGCCCCATGGTTCTACGGTATCCACATGAGTATATAGAGAGATGACTTCCATTCGTTACTATGGCTTCGTGTTACTGGGCCTTCTGATCACGAACCTTCCGGCTCATGCACAATCTTCGGCTCATGAACCACCGACCCGCATCGTCGAGCAATTCCTTGCTGCCTACAATGCGCACAACGTTGAAGCTATGCTGGCGCTGGTGCATCCAACCGTGCAGTGGTTGAGCGTCGACGGAGCGGCGGTCGCTGTAGAAGCAGACGGTGCAGAAACGCTGGGCGAGGCCATGAGCGGATATTTCGCCGCCCTCCCATCAAGCCGCTCCACCGCCGAGGCTATCATGGAGGCGGGACACTTTGTCAGCGTGTGGGAGCGTGCGCAGTGGGAAAGCAACGGCAAAACGCGCACCCAACGTTCACTGGCTGTCTATGAAGTGGAAGAGGGGAAAATCCGTCGCGTATGGTACTATCCCGCACAGCGATGAAGCATGGACTTGCTTTTGCTGATCCGTACTCGTCTACCGTCGATAAATCTTACACCCCCGATTCACGCTTGCGAATTCAGTCCACCACGGGCGCTCCAGCAGCGCGAAGCGCGCTTTCCAGTGCTGCCAACCGGGGGCCCAAGAGGTCGTTGATCGTGGATTGGACCTCGGCGAACGCCGTGGCGGCAATCTCCAGGTTGCGGCGGTGTGTGGCGGTGGGACCGTAGGTGGAATAACCCACGCCGAACTGCGTGGTGCTCAAACGGCTCGCGATGGTTGGCGGCTCGGTCTCGCCCAATCCAGCCTTGGCTTGGCTGCCGGATAGGCGCATTCGAACATCCAGCAACGCTGTCCGCAGGTCGTGCACCTGCTGGTCGAGACCGCCAGGGGCAGCCTGGGTCCGCCGGAGTGCCCACGCGTACGTCTCGACCTTTTCGAGCGCATTGGACAACCGGAGCGATGCCGCCGATACCTCCCGCTGGAGCGCCTGCACCTCGCGTAAGAAGGCAACCGCCTCCTCGGGCGACGCGCCCGGAAGCGCGCCCTGCCGGAGCCGCTCTACCTGGAACGGGACCGGTCCGTCCAACACCGTCACGACCCCATCTTCTTCCTTGGAAAGCGTCACCGTGTAGTCGCCCGGAGCCGCCAAAACGCCTTGCGGCTCTTGCGCTGGCGGCGAACTGCCCGCCGCGATGGCGTTGACGGCGGGGTAGCGCAGGTTCCAGGCGGTGCGGTGGAATCCTTTGGTAGTCTCCCCCGCCACACGGCGAACGACGGTGCCGCCGGCATCCCGAACCGTGAGCCAGATCATGGGCTCCCGCTGCCGCTCCTCGGCCTCCACGGCGTCCCAGCCGGGAAACGGCACGTCCTCATCTTCTCCGAGTGCCCGTTCCCGCTCCTGCCGCTCGGCTTTCGCCGTTTTTAACCCTTCGGCCAGATGATACGTGAACACCGCGCCAAAGGGCGGGTTGGGCGCAGTGAAATAGCTCGCGCCCTGTGACGCCTTTTCATCACCGCCCAGAGGCGATTGCTCCACATACCACCACGCGCGGCGGACAGGGAAAAGCGATCCCGGGGCAGCCAACCGTTCCGGGGTGGCGTCGCGCAGCACGCTGTAGTCGTCCAACACATAAAACCCCCGCCCGAAGGTTGCACCCACTAAGTCGTTCTCCCGCCGCTGAATGGCGAGGTCGCGGAACGGAATCGGGGGCACGCCGCCCTTCAACTGGATCCACTGCCGCCCGCCATCGCGCGTGAAGTACACGCCGAACTCCGTCCCTGCGAAGAGCAAGTTGGGATCCACATGGTCTTGCACCACGCGCCAGACGAGCGTGCGCTCGGGCAGGTTGCCCGCGATGGACGACCACGTCCGGCCCCGGTCCGTGCTTTTGAGTAAGAACGGCCGGAAGTCGCCGAACTTGTGGTTGTCGAGGGCCACGTAGACCGTCGCGGCATCAAAAAGGTCAGCCTTGACGTCGTTGACAAATGCCGTCGCGGGCACACCCGGCAGACGCCCCACCTCCATGCTCCGCCACGTCGCACCGCCATCTTCCGACGCCTGAAGGAGGCCGTCGTCGGTCCCGGCGTAGAGCATCCCCTCCTGCACGGGCGACTCCGCCAGCGAAGTAATGGTGTTGTATTCCGACATCGCCAGGAAATCCCACGGCGAATCCCAACTCCAGGTCCGGTCCATGATGGGCAATGTGATGCGCTCCTGGTTGCGCGTGAGGTCGCCCGAGACCGTCTGCCAGCTATCACCCCGGTCGTCCGAGCGCCACACCCGGTGCGAGGCGAAATACAGCCGCGTCGGGGCGTGGGGACTGACGAGGATGGGCGCATCCCAGTTAAACCGTTCTTCTGGTTCCCCCGCTTCGGGCTGGGGCTGGATATGAACAATCTCTCCGGTCGTGCGATCTACGCGCACCAGGTTGCCCTGCTGCCACTCCGAGTACATGATGTCCGGGTTGCCCGGCTCCGTCGCGGGCTGGTGGCCGTCCGCGAAAAGGGTGATGAACCAATCGGCGTTGCGGATGCCATTAACATTTAACGTGCGCGACGGGCCGCCCTGCGTGTTGTTGTCCTGCGTGCCACCATAAACGGTGTAGAACGGCTCGGCGTCATCAACGGCGACCTTGTAAAACTGGGTGATGGGCAGGTTGCTGATAAAACGCCAGTTCGCGGCTCCGTCAAACGATTCGTACAGCCCGCCGTCGGTCCCAATGAGGAAATAATCCGGGTCGTCGGGGCGGAACGCAAGCGCATGGTCGTCCACATGCCGATGCTCCACGTTGAGCCGACGGAACGTAGTGCCTCCATCATCCGAGACCTGGGTCACGGTGTCCATCAGGTAGATGAGGTCGAACTGGTGCGGGCTCGCGTAGAGTTCCTGGTAATAATGCGGCCCCGTCGCGCCTGCAACGGTGTCCGAGCGTTTCTCCCACGTCGAGCCCCCGTCGGCGGAGCGATAGACACCCCCCGTACGGCGGTCGAGTTCGATGGCCGCATAAATCACATCCGGGTTCTGTGGAGACATCGCCAACCCGATCTTGCCCATGTTCGACGTGGGCAAACCCCGCGATAGCTTCTCCCACGTCACACCGCCGTCGTCCGAGCGGTAAATCGCCGTGCCCGGCCCACCGCCCAGGTAGGCCGCAACGGTGCGATGCCGTTGCCACGTAGCTGCATAAAGCCGGTCGGGGTTGCGCGGATCAATGAGGAGGTCCGTCGCGCCCACCCATTCGTCATCGCCGAGCACCCGCGTCCACGATGCGCCCCCGTCTGTCGATTTGTAGACGCCCCGCTCACCGCCTTTTGACCAAAGTGGCCCCTGCGCCACCACCCACACCTTGTCCGAATTATCGGGATGGACGATGATTTTTGAGATATGCTCCGACCCCTTCAGCCCGAGGTTCTCCCAGCTTTTGCCCCCGTCCACACTCCGGTAGACGCCGTCGCCGAAGCCGACGTGCCGCCCCCCAACGTTTTCGCCCGTGCCCACCCATATTGTCTGCGAATTAGATGGGTCGATGGTCACGCAGCCAATGGAATATGACGCCTCGTTGTCAAAAATTGGGGTCCAGGTGGTGCCTGCGTTTTTGGTCTTCCACACCCCGCCCGAACCCACGGCAACGTACCAGGTGCTGTAATCGCTTGGGTCTATGGCGATGTCGGCAATGCGCCCCGCCATCAGCGCGGGACCAATGCTGCGGAGTTGCAGGCCCGCGAAGGTGGTATCAGAAAGCGCCGCACGCGCCGTTGATTGCTGGGCCGTAGCAGTCTCCGTCCACAGGATTAGCGTAATAAAAACGGTGAGAAAGGTAGTCAGGCGGTTCATAGCGCTAAAAGAGTTTGAAGCAAGGAGAGGCGTCGCTATGATACTGCGCTGGGGCATTAACTGAAAGGACGCAGGCAGCAAGTCAACCATTTGGCATCGCGGTCCTCGCCGGCGTCTTCAATGGCACCATTTCGATGACAACCAGGCGCGCCTTCTGTCTTCCCGCGTTTCAAGTGGTGCATTGCTCCGTGGCGCGTGTTTCCATAAGTTGGGTAAACCATCAGCGCACCGTTGAGGGCTTTTTGCTGACCCAATGGCCTATGGCCTTTATGCATGACGATCCGCGTCGCGAAAGCATCCGAGACCCACACCCTTGAGGCATTAATTCACGAAGCGGTGTGGAAATTACAGGCCTCCTCCTATTCGGAGGCACAGCGGAAAGGAGCGCTGGGAACTGTGTTTGGTGTGGATAGCCAACTGATCAAGGATTCCACGTATTACGTCATCGAGATCGAGGGCCGCGTGGTTGCCTGTGGCGGTTGGAGTTATCGGAGTACGTTGTTCGGAGCAGACGCCGGAAAGACATCGGAAGACACGGAGCTAAATCCCGAACGGGATGCGGCCCGTATCCGGGCTTTTTTTGTGTCGCCAGCGTTCGCGAGGCAGGGGTTGGGAACCAGAATTTTTCAAACTTGCGAAGAAAAGGCCCGAAGGAAGGGATTCCATAAATTTGAGCTGGTCGCCACGTTGGCAGGTGAACCCCTCTACGCCAAGCATGGGTTTGTAGCATCTGAGCGTTTTGAGGTCGCCTTGCCAAACGGTGCGTCGTTGCCAGTTGTGAGGATGGTCAAACCCTAACACCTACAGGCCCTTCTCAAGAGCGGCGTAGTCCCCCAACAAACCACCACGTTATGTCAGATTTCTCAACACATACCAAGCATTTTTGGGATGAGCGGTATCAGGCGGATACCTTCCTCTATGGAGCGATCCCCAACGACTACCTCGTCGCGCAGCGCCCGCGCTTTCGCTCCGGTATGCACGCCCTTGTACCAGGGGATGGCGAAGGGCGCAATGGGGTATGGCTGGCCGAACAGGGCCTTCACGTCGTCACCGTCGATCTTTCCGATGTTGGCCAACGCAAGGCGCAGCAGCTCGCCGCGCAACGGGGCGTTGAACTCACCGCGCTGCAAGCCGACCTGACGCGCTGGACGTGGCCCGTTTCTGAATTTGATGTGGTCGCCTCTATCTTCCTGCACTTACCCCCTTCCGTACGCCAGGAAATGCATCAGGCCATGCTCAAAGCATTGCGCCCCGGGGGCCTGCTCATCATCGAGGCGTTCCGGCCAGAGCAGTTGCAATACCGGGAGAAATACGGTTCCTCTGGCGGCCCTCCGAAGGAAGAAATGCTCTTTAGCGCGGAGATGCTGCGCGCGGACTTCGCCGACGCCGAGGAAATCGAACTTGCGGCTGTGGATGTCGATATGGGAGCACACGGCCCTCACCGTGGGTTGACCGCCGTGATTCATGGTGTCTTTCGGCGTTCGGGAGGAGATACATGACCAGCAGCGCTCGTTTAACACAACCCATGCGGCGCTGACGCCGTGGTTATTTGAATCAAAATCGAGACACCGTGCTCCGTCAAAACTTGCTCACGGAAGCCTTGCGGCATCATCTGTGGCTTGGCCTCGGCCTTGCCTCCTTTCTCGCTTTCTTGCTCCTGGGGTGCGCCCCGTCGCCTACGCCCTCCGTTTCTGACGAGCACCTCCTTTTTAATGGAAAAGACCTAGAGGGATGGGCGGTGCATGGCACCGAGCGATGGTATGTTGAAAACGGTGATCTTGTCTGCGAAAGCGGCCCTGATTCGGCGTACGGCTATCTGGCCACCGATTCGGTGTACCGCGATTTTGACCTAACCCTGGATTTCTTACAGGAGGCCGATGGAAACAGTGGGGTGTTCTTCCGTTCCTCGCTCGACGGGACACGCATCAGCGGATGGCAGGCTGAGGTCGCACCGCCAAGCCATGATACCGGCGGCATCTATGAATCATATGGCCGTGGATGGCTGATTAAGCCGGAGGTGGAGAAAGACAGCGTGCTACGCATGGGCGCATGGAATACCATGCGACTCCGCGTGGTCGGCGACCGTGTCACGACCTGGCTCAATGGCACCGAAATGGTGGACTTCGAGGACGCGCAAATTGGCGAGGCGGAGGGGGTGATTGCGTTACAAATACACGATGGTGGGGGCATCAAGGTGCGGTGGCGCAACCTGCGGATCATTTCGGTTGAATAACCCTTGTCTTTGCAGCTCTAGAGGCGCAAAAACGCCCACCTGCGATATCTCCACCCCTAAGAGGCCGTTGAGGTTTTCAGTTTGGAGCGAGCGAGATGCCCTTGTGGATGGATTTGGTCTCGACGTTGGAGGCACGTAGCAGCGCTACGGGCCGAGAACGCGGGGACAAAGACGCCACGAGGGCACTTGCGCAGCCCAAGATCACAAATCACAACAGCCTCTTAATACTTCGGAATCGACGGGTCGATTTCGTCGCTCCACGCCAGGATGCCACCTTTGAGGTTGTAGAGTTTCTCAAAACCTTGCGCCTGGAGGTGCCGCAGTGCCGTCGCCGAGCGGGCACCGGAGCGACACATGAGCACAATCTCCTGGTCGCGGTAGGGCTCCAGTTCGTCGAGGCGAAACGCCAGTTCATGCAGCGGAATGATCGGCGCGCCGATGGTGGCGATGTCGGCTTCGTGGGGACGGCGGACGTCCAGCACAAACAGGTCGTCGCCCCGGTCGAGGCGTTCTTTGAGTTCGCGGACGGTAATTTCTGGAAGCGTGCTCATTTCAGTTTCTTCGGTTGAAGCGGGCGGTGTGATCCCGCAGAAAAGCTGGTAATCAATCAGTTCGGTAACGGTTGGATGCTCGCCGCAGACGGGGCAATCGGGGTTTTTGCGCACCTTCAGCGTGCGGAACTGCATCCCCAGCGTATCAATGAGGAGCAGCCGCCCGATGAGCGAGTCGCCCGCGCCCGTAATCTGCTTGATGACTTCGAGCGCCTGGATTGAACCGACGATGCCGGGTAGCACCCCCAACACGCCGCCTTCGGCGCAGGACGGTACCAATCCGGGCGGCGGAGGTTCGGCATAGAGGCAACGGTAACACGGTCCATCGGGCGCACCAAAGACCGAAGCCTGCCCCTCAAACCGAAAGATGGAGGCATACACATTGGGTTTGCCCGCCAGCACGCACGCGTCATTCACCAGATAACGCGTGGGGAAGTTATCGGTGCCGTCGGCTACGACATCATAATCTTGAATTATTTCTAGTGCATTGTCGCTGGTGAGGTGCACGGGATGGAGATCCACCTGCACGTTCGGGTTGATGTCGTGGATGCGGTCCCGTGCCGACTCCAGCTTGGGGCGGCCCACGTCTTTGGTGCCGTGCAGCAATTGGCGTTGCAGGTTCGACTCATCGACTACATCAAAATCGACGATGCCGATACGGCCCACGCCTGCTGCTGCGAGGTACATGCCCAGCGGTGAACCCAGCCCCCCTGCGCCTACCATCAGCACGGAGGCGGCTTTGAGCTTTTTCTGGCCTTCCATCCCCACCTCAGGCAGGATCAAATGGCGGCTGTAGCGCCGGATTTCTTCAGGACTCAGCGATATGGCAGCAGGAGCAAACGTCGTTTCCATAGCTATCGGTTGGTTCTATCAGTCTCGCAACTGGGGGGCGTGGTTATCCACCCGCGATGGACGGCACGATGGACAGCACATCCCCTGCTTGCAGCGTGGTCTGCTCGCCGTTCAGGTAGCGCACGTCGTCGTCGTTTTTGTAGATGTTAACGAACGAACGCAGGTCGCCCGCTTCGGTATAGAGGTGCGTTTTAATCTGCGGATGCAGGGTCACCAACTGCCGCAGGGCTTCGCTTACGGTTTCGCCGCTGACGCTGACGGAGGAATCACCGCCCACAAAGCCACGCAGGGGCGTGGGGATATACAAGGTTACCGTTGTTGTTTCAGTCATACTTCGATTGAGGGTTTGCGCAAAATTGTGTGTCGGGAAGCAGGTTTATGTTTCAGCAGTCAGGCGGACAGCTTCTGGCTCAAAGCACGAGCGGTCGGGGGCCAGCGACCACGTCGTCAACTCACCCGGGACGCCCTGCTGCACCGACACGATGATGTACGTGAAGCCGGGAAACGTGGCATGCTCCAGATCGGTCGCGGATGGCTGTGCGGGATGGTCGGGGTGCGAATGGTAGGTGCCCACCACATCGAGCCCCAGCTGCCGCGCCGCCCGGTCGGCCTTCAGGAAATCGCCGGGGCCCATTAGAAAGCGACGCTCGCGGTTTTCTTCTTGCGCGTTTTCGATGCGGTGAATCGTCTGCACCACATTGCCTTCTGTAGAGACAGTGCCAAGCAAAAAGCCGCAACATTCCTCCCGGTACGTCGCCGCGCCGTGGTCGCGGATGGCTTGTAAAACGTCAGCGTTTGTTATCATCAATCAAGCCCTTCCTGGTCCCAGAACGATTCACTCAGGTAACGTCCGCCGCTGTCGCACAGCACCGTCACCACCACGCCTTTTTCCAGTTCACGGGCGACATCCAAAGCTGTCGCCACCGAGGCTCCCGCCGATTTTCCGACAAACAGCCCTTCTTCTCGCGCCAGCCGCTGCGCCATCGCGATGGCGGCTTCGGTGGAGCAGTGCCGTTCCGCATCGGCCAGCGAGGCGTCGTAGATGCCCGGCACGCGGGCCGTGGGCAGATGCTTCATGCCTTCGAGCCCGTGCAGCGGCGAATCAGGCTGAAACGAGAGGCATTGGATGTTGGGGTTTTCATCTTTGAGGCGTCGGCTCACGCCCACAAAAGTCCCCGTCGTGCCCAGCCCCGCCACAAAATGTGTCAGCGCTCCGCCCGTCTGTTCCAAGATCTCAACGGCCGTGCCATGATAGTGTGCCTGCCAGTTAGCGTCGTTGTTGTACTGGTCCGGGTAGAAATAGCGGTCGGGCGAGGCAGCTACGATTTCCTTCACGCGCACCTGTGCGCCGTCGGTGCCTTCCATTGGATCGGTGAACAGCAATTCCGCGCCGTAGGCTTGCAACATCCGCTTGCGCTCCGGCGAGGCGTTAGCAGGCAACGCCAGCGTCACAGGGATGTCGAGGGCGGCACACAGCATCGCATAGGCAATGCCGGTGTTGCCGCTGGTGGCATCGATGAGCGTTTTGCCTTCGCGTAGCGCGCCGGATGCTAGCCCCGCGCGAATCATTCCGAGTGCCGCCCGGTCCTTGACGGAGCCGCCTGGATTCAGGTGCTCGGCTTTGCCATACACGGCCACGGTGTCAGGCAGATCATGGGTGACCTGTGTGAGGCGCACCAGCGGCGTGTGGCCGATCTGCGCAGCAATGCCACCAGCGAGCGCCTGCTTTTGGCGGGCCGTGTGCCGGGTGCTACGTTCTCGAAATGCAGTTTGGAGCGCCGTTGCAGGCATGACAAAAATCCTTTTAAATGAAAAAAGCCCCTCCCGGATCAATCCAGAAGAGGCGCATCAGAAGCACGTAAGCGTAGGGTTAGACCATTCCTGTATCGCTAGCCGTTTGATCTGGCGCACCACTCCCGGAAAGTGGACAACAACAGCTACACGTACAGAAGCAGGCGCGCATGAAAACAGCGGGGGTCTTTAAAATGAAAGCAAGCGACTAATGCAACGCCGAACAAAGTGTTCCCTGGTTGGCGTCAGGCAGGCTCGTACTCCTCGGTGTCGCGTTGGAGGGGCGGATCATTTACGTCGATCTCGTACAGCTTCGGCCAGTTTTTGCCCGTCACAAACAACCGGTCGTTGGCAGCATCGTAGGCGATGCCGTTGAGCACGTCGGTGGTGTTGGTCCGCTCCACCAGCGGCAGCAAAAAGCGCAGGTCCACCCAGCCCGTCACATTTCCTGTCGCTGGGTCGATGCGGGCGATGAGGTCGGTCTTCCACACGTTGGCCCAGATCTCCCCGTGGATGTACTCCATCTCGTTCAGGCGGGAGATGATGAATCCCCCATCGCGTACCTTGATGGCGCGGGTTTCCTGAAGCGTCTCCGGGTCCCAGAAGCGAATGGTATCGGTGCCGTCGCTGACGATAAGCTGTGCCCCATCATGCGTAATGCCCCAACCTTGATGGGCATAGGCGAAGGTGTCCAGCACCGCAAAGGATGTCCGGTCGTAGATAAACCCTTGTTCGGCCTGCCAGGTGAGTTGAAAAATGCGCTCGCCAAAAATCGTGACGCCCTCGCCGAAGAGGGCATTGTCGAGATCCACCGATTGCAACACGGTTCCCGTCTCCAGGTCGACGCGGCGTAGCGTGGATTGTCCGCGCCTCCCCGTGCCTTCTACCAACTCCTCCCCATCCACCACGAGCCCCTGCGTAAACGCCCGCCGGTCATGCGGGTATTCGTTTACCACGTGGTACGCATACACGGGCGTTTCCGTCTGCGACAGGAAATGGACATTCCGGGCCGAGACACTCGTGGGCTCGTCAATTTTTTCAAACCCATCGCACCCGCTCGCAACAAGCAACAGCGCTACGACAAGCCAACCCCGTATCCGAACGTTCATGGTACGTGTGATACCGTTTCCGTCTGTTGATGTCGGGATAGCGCTGCGGCTTCTATTCGCGTTCCCTCTCCCTCGATGGGAGAGGGACAGGGTGAGGGTGATTCGATAAACCGAACCGAGCGCTTGCATTGACATAGTTCCCCCTCACTCTGACTCTCTCCCGCCAGGGGAGAGAGGACCCGTTTGCGAAGGGAAGTATCCAGACATCAACAATTACAACATCTTGTGCTGGGAGAAAAAAAGTTTGAACTACTCATCACCCTGTTTGTGCCGCCCTCACAACGTGAGATGCATACCCTCATACGCAGCCGTACACGTGATCCCGTGGGGTGCAACAAGGGCCTTTGCCTCCTCCAAAATGCGGTCGATTTCCTCGTCCGTACGGTCAGGGTCGTGATGAAACAGGACGAGGTGCCGCACTGCTGCCTCGATGGCGAAGTCGCACACGTCACGCACGAGGCTGTGGCCCCACCCGCGTTTCATCGGCATATCTTCCGAGAGATACTGGGCGTCGTGGCAAAGGACATCGGCCTCCCTGCAAAAGGCCACCAACGCCTCGCGGGTGGTGGTGACGTCTTCCGGCGGATTTAATTCGTTGTCAGGAATAAAAACAAACGATTTCCCATGATCCTCGATGCGATAGCCAAACGCCCCGCCCGGATGGTTCACCGGAAGCTGCTGAATATCGAACCCATGTGCGGCGAGGTAGGGCATCGGCGGCTCGCTCACCCGCTTAACGTTGCATTTTAACATCTCCGGGACCATCGGGAAGAAGATGCCATTGAACAGTTCGAGCAACGTCCACAACCGCTCTTCGCGCGGGTAATCAATCAGGTGCACATTACGACCCGACTCCCACAGCGGCGCAAAAAAAGGAAAGCCACCGATATGATCGGCGTGTAGGTGTGAGAGCAACACAAACACTTCTTCTTGGGTGTCCTTCAGTGCCTCGCCCAATAGCCGCACCCCCGTCCCCACATCCAGCACCAGCACCTTCTCCCCCACCTCCACGCTTACGCAGGTGGTATTCCCGCCATAACGCAGCGTATGTGCGTCTGGCACGGGCAACGAACCCCGGACGCCCCAGAAGGTGATGATCATACACCAACCTCGATATATCCCACGGCAATCATCACATACACCCCGATAAACAGGAGCACACCCAGCACCAGGCCAACCATGAACACGTTGTACGAAATACGCAGCAGATAAAACTTTCGCTGCAACACGTTCCCCAGCCCAAAGATGTCGCGCATCATGTTGTGATACAGCCGGTTGGTGTTTTCCAGCAGCTCAATCATGCCCTGGATGTATTCATCCAGCTTCATGTTCACAAAGTTACCAAAGAACAGAATATTCTTACGGTCATTGCGGACATCCTCCAACGTGACGTGTTCGCTGCTTACCCGTGGCCGGGCAGAGAGAATGGCAAACACCAACGAAATAACACAGCCGAGCAACAAGGCCGTGGTTGGAATCAGGAGCCAGGGGTTGGTGTCGATCTTCGGCGAGATAGAGGCGATGATGATGGAAATGATGATGCCGTTGATCGAGATCATGATGTTGGCCTTGTTATCGGCCAGTCCGCTCAGGTCCACATGCTGCCGGTACGACGTGCGAAACATCGTCTCGATGCCACGCGACGTACCCAGCGAGCTTTTGGGTTCTTTGTCTTTTTTTGCCCGCGCGGCCTCCAGCTTCTTACGCTGCTTTTTGAGGGCGTTCTGGTCTTCGATGAGGCGCAGCCGCTCTTCCTGAAGGCGCACCACCAAAGCCCGCTGTTCATCCAGCGACAGGTCTTCGTCGGCCACAATCTGTTCGACCGACTTGTGAGCAGGTTGCTTGTGTTCGTCAGCCATAGATAAAAAGTGAAACGTAAAGCGTGAAACGTGAGGGCGCCCCCCTCAACATCTGTGCTAATATAAGAACCCGAAGCGCAGCGAAAAGGCCCGGTCTTCATCAGATAAACCCAAGACCCCGGTGATCACCACGGCGTCGAACAGGCTGAGCCACGCTCCGCCCCCATAGCCCTGATGCCACATGGACGAGTCTTCACCATCGGTCCACACCCGCCCGTTGTCGAGGAAACCGAGCAAGCCGAACTCGCCGATGGCAACGTAGGTGGAGAACTTAAACAGGCGGGTGCGCAACTCGACGTTCTGGTAGAAGCTGCTGCGCCCGGCAAAGCGGGTGCTGCGATACCCACGCAAGGCGTTCCGCTCGCCGAGCGTGTTGGCTCCGTAAAACGGAAAATCGCCCAGATTATGTGCCCCGCCCACCCGCAGCGCCAGCGTGATCTGCGGCGACAAGCTGGGCGACAGGTACCAGGCCATACTGGAACCAAGCGTTGTGTACGTTTCGCTGTTGAGGCCTACATTCACTGCCGCGCTGCTGTGCCATTCATAGCCCTGTTTCGGGTTCAACCCGCTGTCCACATACACCAGATCCAACCCCACTTCGGTGTGCGCAAACCACTGCTCATCAAACGTCGTCTCGGCGATGCCTTCCTGAATCGGTGCTTGCCCGATGAACCGATCTTCGTCTTCCTTCACATTTACAAACTGAAGGCCGCCGCCTACCCGAATCGTCGCCACGCCCGACACCGCCCGCTGCATGGAAACAAGGGCATTGGCTTCGGTGAACCGCGCCTGGTAAAACTGGGCGTCTTCGACGGTGCTGGTGGTTTCATTACCTAACCCGTAGAAGTTGCGGATGTTATCGGGTGACAGGTATTGCAGATCGAGCCCCACATCCCATTTGCCCAGCGCCTCCACAAAATGGCCGCCGTACACGATATTAAACGCCTGTGTTTTGGCCGCTACATTGGCCACCAGCCGGTGTGCATGGGCATAGGGCGTCTTACGAAACCCTTGCTTAACCACCTTGACACCACCGCCCAGAAAAACGCCGTCGTCCTGGTTGCCTCCGAAGAAGAATTGCGGCATCGTAGCATCATAAACAAAACCCGTGGGCACGTACAAGTTATTGGCCGGATCGTCAGAGCGCACCGTCCGTGTTTCGGATCCGGGGTTCCAGGTATTGGTGCTGCTTTCTGAATCGTAGAACACGGTTTGCTTGCGCGAACCGCGCACGCGGGAATCGTCAATGAACGTATCATCGCCGCCGCCGCCGATGGCCCGTACGCGCAGGCTCTGCGCCACCTCGCCCGTCACCACAAACGTGTCATCACCGTCGAGGCCGTAGAGGCGCACTTCGTCGGTCTCGCTGTTCAGGAATTGCCGCCGGTAAAGCTCCCGTTGGATGTCGCCTTCTTTGAGGGTTTTGTAGACAACCACCTCGGTGTGCGCATCATCGAGGCGATGCACTTCGAAGCGCTCGTGTTTATTAGAGCCAACCACATCGGTCACCCCTGCGCGGATTTCGTATAGCTCCTCAGCAGCGTCTACCAAGAGGTCACGGCGCAGCTTGAGTAGCCGCGTCACCCGCTCTCCGTCGCGCTCGTAGATCGGTGCAGGCCACTGCCGCACGGCATTTTCGATCACCTCATCGGTGAGGCGCTTTTGTAATTCTTCCGCTGCCGCCACCCAATCCTCGCGGGTGAGGGAACTGAAGAAGCGCCGGTCCTGCGGCATCCCGTTGGTGGTCAGGCCGCGCAGGTCCCCAAAGTCGTCCGAGAAATCCTGAAATTTGGGGTCAAAAATCGGCATCAGCGACGGAAACACCCCGTTCATCTTGTTAAACGCCCAGTCGCGATCCCGGGGAATGGGGCGGTAGATTTTCCCTTCGGTGCGTGCCTCACCCGTTAACGTCGAATCCAGTTCATACGGCTCGAAGGCGGCCCAGCGCCATTGGCCTTTGTGCCGGTCCCAGTCCGAGAGCAGCATATCGAAGAGCCGTTGCTGCAAAAACCATTTCGCGTCGATGCGATGGTCGTTGTCGTCGTTGACCTCGCGGTAAAGCTTTCCGGCGCTGACCACCTCGCTGGGCGACCCGTAGTTGGGCGCATCACTTTCGTCATCGTTGGGACGCTCTTCCAGCATCATCACCCGGTTGGCAAACTGCGACCGGTAGACTCCCAGGCGCGAATCGTCGGGTACATAGACCAATTCCGGAAGGGTATGGTTGACCCCAGCGGCCTGCGCCAGCGGCGGGATGATGTAGGCTCCGTACGGGTGAATGGAGGCGATCTGGTCCTGCACGATATCTGTGGCAACCGTGCCTTGCAGGCTGGCGGGCACGGTCTTCGAGGGATCCTTGTCCAGCGTGCGCAGGGCATACTCCTTGCCATCGCCTCCTTCGAGACGCAGGCTTAGGGTTTGCTGCCCCCCGCCGCGCTTGATGGGTGTGAGGCCGCCTTTGTCGCGCCCCAGGTCTAGCACCCGCATCTCCACGGGCGTAGCCCAGGCCCAGCGATTGTGATCGCCCCAAAAAAACCGGCGGAAGGCGCTGATCTCATCATACGCGGGGTTGATGGCAGCAACCACGGTGCTGTCGGTATAGTCAGGGAACGTACCTGCTTCGGGCACTACAGGATCAACAAGATCTGAGGCAGTGCCAAAAAGTTGGGTCTGATAAAGCAACACGGTTTCCTCGCCTTCTCGTCCCCACATGTTCAGCCACACCTGCCCATCGGCGTAGTAACTCACCTCCGCGAGGCCGTGCATACTGGCGGCAAACTGAGCCCCTCTTCCTTTGGCCACAGGATGGGGACGGGCACCGGCACCGCTGACAATAAAATGCTGGGGATGCGAGGTGTTGTTGACTTCGAAATGCTGAAGGTTGTGGTCGTGCCCACTGGCGTAGATGAGCCGCTCATGGTTGGCAAACGCCTTGAGCATTCCGTTGTTAAGCTGTTTGCTCACCGGATGGGCCACATCCTGACGACTGCCGTACAGACTCGTAAACAGCGGATACAGCCCGCCGATTAGGGGCAGCGGGACATAAAGCGCCTTGTGTAATTCCGTGAGCGGGAAGAAATATTCGCGGGCGGTATGATGGCCGCCGTGGCTTCCATTCGTAAAAATGGGATGATGGCCTACAACCAACAAATCCTCATCGTCGCGGCGGGTAACCAGATCATCCAGTTCAATAAGAAAGTCACCCTCTTCTTCCACGTCGTAGTCTCCCGTATCCCCAAACGGCTTCTCATGACGATAGCGCCACCACTCGGTGTCGACGGCGATGAGGCGGATGCGGTCGGTGAGTTTGATTTCGGTGGGACCGGGAAAGCCATCGGAGGGCTGAAAAACATCGTCCTGCCCAAGGAATTCCTCCACAAATTGCTCCTGTCGGCGAAGATAGGCGAGTCCGTCCGGGCGCGAGTCGTTCCAGTCGTGGTTGCCCGGAATAACCACCACGCGCCCCGGGAAATCCTTCACGGCCTCTAGCTGCCCCAACATGCGGGATTCTGCGTCTTCCCGATCGGGGTGGTCCAGTTCGGGCATCCCGCAGCAGTAAATGTTGTCGCCCAGAAAAACCACCGCGCTGTTGGCGTTTGCCCCGGCAATCCGCTCGCGCAACACCGTTACGCCCACGGCCTGATTGACGACTTGCCCCCCTGCATCCCCGATAAGGAAGACCTGATAGACCCGTTCTGCCGCCGCCGGAGCACCTCCCTCCGCGATGCGGTGATCTTCGGCAATGTATGGGCGGGTGGCGGTGCAGGCAGAAAACACCAGCAGCACCAACAGTAAACAGTACGTCCGCATGGGCTTCGAGGGCAGGCTAAGAGGCTGTTTGGGGTTTATGATCTTGCGCTGCGTAAGCGCCTTCGCAGCGTCTTTGCCCCCGCATTCGCGGCCCGTAGCGCTGCTAAGCGCCTCCAACATCGTAATCAAATCCATCCACGAGGGCATCTTGCTCGCTCCAAGCTGATAACCAAATAGCCTCTAGGACATCCAGCGGGTTAAAAATTATCCTTGGGATGATACGTAAAACGAAGTAATGTCGCTGTTCCGCCTGCCGCCTCGTTGGAGACAAACAAGTCCCCGTTTGGCAAAAAAGCGAGTCCTTCGGGCTGGGCGAAGCGATCCGGTGGCAAAGGCCAGACGGCCGCCAGCGTCCCGTCGGACTCTAGCACCACCAATACCTTGCGTACGGAGGAGATAACGTAGATCTGTTGCGTAACCGGATGGATGGCCAACGCGGATGGCTTAAATGCCCCCACCTCTGCAACCGGCCGGGTCAGTCGGCGCACGGCGTTATTCAGGCCCGCGTCACCCAGAAACGCATCCAGGGCCTCCACCTCAATGCTGAAAACGGGCTCCTCAAGCAATTCCTCCTCATCGAGGTCGAACGCATAAATCGTTTTTTGGCCCGCCCGGTTTTTCCCGGCGTATTCCTTGCACGCGATGAGCAGGCGGTGATGGGCAGCATCGTAGGCCAACCCTTCAGTATCATACCGCTCGCTCAGGTCGGTCTTATGGCGTTTGCTATCGCCTTTGTCGCCCTCCCATTCGTCGATTTCGTACAGCGAGCCATCGCTGCGTAACGCCCAGATCCGGTCACCCACGCGCTCAATGCCCTCATAATCGCCATCTTTTGCAAAGGTGACATCCCGCACTACCTCGCCGGTGGCCATTTCAATCAGGTACATTTTTCCGTCCTCGTCCTGCAACGCCGCCAGATGCGTGTCATCATAAACCGTAAGCCCCGATATTTCGTCGAGTCTGTTTGGCAGGGCAAAGGCAGCATCAGGAGACTCCAACGCATACGGCCTATCGTTTGACGGTTCCATTGGGGCGGTATTGGACGGTGCCGAACAACCCGGCGTGGTCATTCCACCAAGCAGGAACAACCAGAAGAACAACAACGCCGCCGTCATACCTCGTACCTGAAAGCTACTATTCACCGTGCTCCTCCAGCACCACCTGCATGCCCGACGAGGTCATGCGGAGCACTTTCGCCGCCCCTACCGCTTCCTGCACCACTACGAAGGTGTCTTGTCCTCCTGCCACAACCCCCAACGGCTCCAGCGTCGGCTCCAGCCCCTCTTCCTCGCAGGTCCCCAGCGTTACGTGTTCTTCGAGAATGGAAAGGCCGTCGGGCTCATCCGAGACCCACGCCGTCAACATCGCTTTACCGGGACAGTCGGGGCCTTCGTACGTTCGTTGCAATTGCAGGTAATACAACGTACCGGAGCCTACCACTTTACGGCTGCGCCAGAGCGCGTGAAAGGAGAGCGGCGTCCGCTTGCGGGTGCGTGCCGACACCGGCACGCCGGGCTCCACAAACCACACGTTGCTGATCTCCTCCGTGGCACCGCCTGCGTTCACGCGTGCATCCACCTGCTGCATCTCAAAACCATCAAATGGAATGCGCATGGCCTCCAGCAATTGTGTGGCCTCTTCCGCCTCAGGGTTCATCTGATCAAATCCAATGACGGGAATCTCGGGACTGACGGCAAGTCCGCTGGGCTTGTTGCCTTCCAGTTGGCGACTCCTTAGCCCGGTCTGATAACCCCCGGAGCCGTCGAGCGCCTTCGGTCCTCGCGGAATGGTCCATTCGACCCCGCTCCGCATGACATGAATCCACACGTCGGGCAGCCGCGCCTCGAATCCTTTGCTCCACTGTCCATCTTCGTAATAAAACAATGGAAACAACGAGCCATTGGGATGCAGGTAGGCCACGTCGAAAGATTGTGAGGGTTGCGCAAGAGCGGCTACCGGAAGAAGGAGCACCCACAGAATCACACCAAACAGACGCATAGGATTTACTTTGCCTCAGGGAAACGGTAATCTTTTGCAAACAAAGCTAGTGCCTCAGGTTCCAGCGATCCACCCCTCCGCCTTTTTTCTTGCCCCATGCCCGACTTTTCCCTAGAAAAACTTCGCTGGAATGAGGGCTATCACCTCGTAGCAGGGATTGATGAGGCAGGGCGGGGTTGTCTGGCAGGGCCCGTGGTTGCCGCTGCCGTGATTTTATCGCCCGATACCAAAATTGACGGACTGAACGATAGCAAAAAGCTCTCAGCGACCCGCCGCGAAGGGTTGCTCAAGGAGATTCAGGCCGAGGCAAATGCCATCGGGGTCGGCGTTTGCTCCCCGGCAGAGATCGACGAACTGAACATCCTCTGGGCCGCGATGGAAGCCATGCGCCGGGCTGCTGCCGCCTGTTCGCCCCGCCCCGATTTTCTTCTTATTGATGGCAATCGTTCGTTCCCGGACTCCGCATGGCCTCTCGAAACGGTGGTCAAAGGCGATCAGCGCAGCCTGAGCATCGCCGCGGCCTCCATCGTTGCCAAAGTCACCCGCGACCACATGATGGCGCTGTTGCACGAAGAGTACCCGGCCTTCGGCTGGGCGGGCAACGCGGGCTATCCCACGGCGGCCCACTACGACGCCTTGCACAAGCATGGCCCCACGCCCTACCATCGCCAATCGTTTCGGCTTTCACGCCAATCATAGCTGCTCCAGCGCATCTACCATGAGCCCAACCACTTCGTCCGGTTTGCCTGCTGCCTCCACCGTCACATGGGCACGTTCATAGAACGGAGCCCGCTTTTCTAGTAAGTCGGCAATGTGTGCATGCAGCGTGTCGGGAGCGTGGGGCTTGCCGTCGGCATCGTACAGCATCGGGCGGCCTTGGCGCTCGTTGAGCAACCGTTTTAATAATACCTCGATGGGCACGCGGAGATAGATGACGGATCCATGAGCCCGGGCCCAGGACAGGTTTTCTTCAAACGTCAGGGCGCCCCCTCCCAGTGCAATAACCGCCCGTTCTTCCGCCTCCGTCGCCCGCAGTTGGGTGGCTTCCAACGCCCGAAAGGCCGCTTCGCCCTGCGTTTCAAACAGGGCTGGAATAGAACACCCAGCCGCTTGCTCAATCAAGGTATCCAGATCGGCAAAAGAATAGGCCAGCACGTTGGCAAGATGTCTCCCCACGGTGCTTTTGCCAGATCCCATAAACCCGGTCAGGTAGATGCGCGTTGGAGGGCTTTTCTTAATCACGTCGGGCACCAGCGGTGTCGGAACAGGCTTCATAAACGATGCCTACGTATCGGTTGTTGATAGAATACGATGGAACGCGGTATAGCGGCTGGCAGATTCAACCCAACCAGTCAACCGTGCAGGAATCGCTGGAGCAGGCCCTCGCGACGGTGCTGCGCCAGCCGACGGCCCTCACCGGCTCGGGGCGCACCGACGCCGGGGTGCATGCACGGGGACAGGTGGCCCACTTCACTACCCCGGACGCCATCGACGCGTTTCGGCTGGTGCGCTCACTCAATGGCCTCCTCCCGAACGACATCGCCGTGCTGGACGTACGACCCGCTCCCGATGGTTTTCATGCACGTTACGACGCCTGGAAACGGCGGTATCATTACTACATCAGCACCCAGGCGCGGGCGCTAGACCGGCACTACCGCTGGAACATCCGCCCCGCCCCCGAACTGGACCTGATGAACCAGGCCGCCCGCTCCCTGCTGGGCACCCATACCTTCAGCGCCTTCTGTCGCACCAAATCCGAGACTCAAAACCGCGTCTGCACCGTCGAACATGCCCGTTGGGTAGCCGAAGACCGACCAGGCGATGCCCGCTTCGAAATTGCGGCCGATCGGTTTTTGCATGGGATGGTACGTGCCATTGTGGGTACGCTGGTCAAAATCGGCCAGGGCCGCTGGCCCATCGATGATGTGCCCCGGATTCTAGCCTCAGAGGACCGGCGCGAGGCGGGGCCTGCGGCACCTCCGCATGGGTTGGTGTTGGAGCAGGTGTGGTACCCCAGCGACCGGTGAACCTCCCCGCCAAGTCTCGGTTGAAGCCATCCCTTTTGTCTTTTCAGCCCCATGCCCGCTGATTTTTGATGCTTCGACGTTGTTTCTGGTTGCTTTTGGTGCTGCTCGGCACGGGCTGTGATCGCCCGTTTGTCGAGATGCAACCACCGGATATCCTGGTGGCAGGCCCCGACTTGTCGGTGATCCAAACCGAAAGCCAAATCAGGTTGCAGTTGGAAGCCGCCTCACCCCGGTCCGTCATCGCCGTCTCGGTCGACGGAACTTCATTTGCCAGAAATCCAGAAACGGGGTTCTGGGAAGGCACCGTCACCTTGTCACGCGGGCTGAATACGTTACAGATCCTATCGGAAGACGAGGATGGCACCACGGGCACCACAACGGCCTACGCGCTCCATTATACCTTCCGAACGCCATCCTTTGCCCCCTTTCTTCCTTCGCCACGCGGAGGCCACACGGCTACCCGTTTGCTAGACGGAAGCCTTCTCATCACGGGTGGGGCCAATGAACAAGATGTGCTTGCCTTCAACGAAGCCTTGTTGCTTGGTCCAGGCAGCATCGAATTCTCGCATTTGCTCGGCGACCTGATCACGCCTCGTGCCGGTCATACGGCCACCCTTCTTCCTGACGGCGATGTCATCATTGTGGGCGGGGGAACCAGCGATGCCATCTCCTCCGTGGATGAACTTCTGGAAACGGTGGAACGGTACGATGCCGAAACCCGCACCTTTGTGCCTATGGGATTCCGGGGGCAACCCATCCGGCGCATGCATCATACCGCCCTCCTCCGGGTGGAAAACAACCGGGTATTGCTGGACCTGTACGGCGGACGCGGCGATATTCGGTACGGAGACACACCCCGCCTAGGCATCCGCGAAGACTTACGTACGTTCGAGATTACGGCAGACTCGGTGATTGCACTCAATTCTCTCGCCTCGGCATCGCGTCTGCTTTCTGTAAGTGGGCACATCCAGGCTCCGCTGGCCCTCGCGGCCCCCGGCGACCTCAACCGCTACCTGGTGAGCGGAACTTCCTTTGGTGCCCAAAGCACTGATTCTATTAGCTTTATTCTCGACTACACCACCGAGCGTATCACTTTCGATGACGATCTGCCGCCTCTGCTTCAGACACGCTCCCGCCATGCTGCGGTGACCCTGGCACCCGGCCTGGTTGCACTTCTTGGGGGACGGCAAGAGGAAGTGCCACCTGCAGAAATCAAGAGCGTCGAGTTGTATGTGGATGCGGCGCGTCAGTATTTTCTGTTTCCCTCCCCATCGGGCATCCAACGACGTTTTGGACATACTGCAACCTTCTTCCCCCCCAATCGAATACTGCTACTAGGCGGGTTCTTCGGAAGTGGCGATGCCACTCTCTATGGAGAATACCTCGAAATTGATCTTTAACCCTGCTACCGGAATGCCGGATATTCAACAAGTACTTCGCTGGATTGTCATTGCCATCGTGCTGGTGGTCGCCATCATGTTGCTCAATGTTATCCTTAATGTGGTGGGCCATCTCCTTCGGATTGCCATTCCCGTCTTGTTGATTTTATTGGTGCTGGCCTTGATTCTCCGATTTATCAAGCACCTGCAAGAACGCCGCTGACCCCTCCTTTTCCTTTTTTTCGAGCCCCGGCTTCCTTATGAGGTCGGGGTTTTCTTTTTGGCACTTCTCCCGCGTTTGCTGGTTGGAGAAGAAGCTATTTCATCCTGGCTTTGTGGTCGATATTTTCAGGTCCACACCCTTCCACTCCTTTGTCTCCTTCATCCGGTTTTTCTGTGTCCTCCTTTGCTCCGTTTGTAACTACTGAGACCAGCCCCCTTCAGCATGTTATTGTGCACACCCCGGGGCGCGAAGTGGAACTCGTCCCGCCCGATAGTCGGCTCGACCTGCTTTTCGATGACATCTTGTTCGTAGAGCAAGCCCGGGAAGAACATGATTTGATGTGTGCGGTGTTTAACAAGATCGTGGG
Organism: Rhodothermia bacterium; assembly: GCA_030428385.1. Classification (GTDB taxonomy): domain Bacteria; phylum Bacteroidota; class Rhodothermia; order Rhodothermales; family JAAAOL01; genus JAUIDY01. The sequence goes on from JAUIDY010000062.1 coordinate 30,780, forward strand.
CAAGCCCGACGCCGTGCTTCAAATCACCACCTTGCTGGCTGAGGCGTTTGCGTTGGAAGACGCCCGGCTTGAATATGTGGCTCAGGCGTGCAGCATGGCGCGGATCACCAACCTGCAGGCATTCGAATCGGAATTGCAGCGCCTCTCCCCTGACGAACTCCTTCGGTTTGCCCTCACAGGCGAAACGCCCCTGCCCATCCGCGTTCCGCCGTTGCCCAACCTCATGTTCACCCGCGACCTCGCCGCGACGGTGCACGACCATATGGTGATCAGCTATGCTGCCACTGCCGCTCGGCAACGCGAAGGGGTGGTTATCAAAACAATCCTGCACCATCACCCGGCCTTTCATGCGCTACGAGACCGTATCATTGAGCTTCCACCGGGCGTCACCTTCGAAGGCGGCGACTTGTTGGTGGCAAGTCCGGAGGTGGTACTGATTGGCCTTTCTGAACGCACGTCGTTTGGCGGTGTCATGGCCGTGGCCGAAGCCCTCTTCAGCCGTACGCCTGTGGAGCATGTGATTATGGTAGACGTGCCCAAAAAGCGCTCCTACATGCACCTCGACACGGTTTTTACGTTCAGTTCACCCACGGAATGTGTGGTCTTCCCTCCGCTATTTGTGGGCGATGTTCCAGGGAATGTGTTTCATTTAAGACGTGGTGATGAACCGGGGCGCTTTGTCTGCGAAACACGGCCCTATCTCAAACAAACCCTTGAAGAACTACTCGGACGCACGCTGACGTTTATCCCGTGTGGTGGCAACGACATCTTGAGCCAGCATCGCGAGCAGTGGACCGATGGCGCGAATTTTTTCTGTATTGCACCTGGTGTCGTCATTGGGTACGAGCGAAACCGACGTACGTTTGACATCATGCGCGAACATGGATACCGGGTAGTAGCTGCAGATAGCTTCCTGGAGTTTTACTCCGAAAGCGACTTTGCCCACGGGACGGAAAAGGTAGCCATCAAACTCGCTGGAACGGAACTTTCCCGTGGACGTGGAGGGCCGCGTTGCATGACGCTCCCCATCGCACGCCTCGCCTGAGAACGATGTCGCTGGCTACCCTGTTGGAAACGGACCGCCGCTGGATGAGACTCGCCCTAAAAGAGGCCGAGCGGGCTTTCGACGCGGGCGAAGTGCCTGTGGGAGCCGTTGTGGTGAAAGACGGACTGGTGGTAGGACGGGGCCACAATCAGGTGGAACGCCTCCTCGACCCCACTGCCCATGCCGAAATGATTGCGATTACGGCGGCCTGCCAGACCCTCGATACCAAGTTTTTGAGTGACTGCACGCTCTACGTAACCTTGGAGCCGTGCCCCATGTGTGCGGGCGCACTGGTGTGGGCCCGGCTTTCGCGGCTGGTGTTCGGAGCTTTCGATGAAAAAGCAGGGGCTACGTCTACGTTGTATAACCTCGTCCAAGACCCCCGGCTGAATCACCAGATGGAGGTTATTTCTGGCGTGGAGGCGGATCATGCGGCCGCCCTTTTGCGCTCTTTTTTTCGTGCTAAGCGCACTTAGGCTGCGGGATTCCTGCTTCTGAACAGCTCCTCACTTCTTCTTCGCGAAACAGGCGTCTTTCACAAAGGGTTTGTCTTGTGATCAACCATCCAGTGCCCCTTGGTATGTACGACGTCGTAATTATTGGCGCTGGCCCGGTGGGGCTAGCCTGTGGTATCGAAGCCCAGCAGCAGGGCCTGAAGCCCTTGCTCATTGAAAAAGGAGCGCTTATCAACTCGTTCTTGGGCTACCCAAACAACATGGAGTTTTTCTCCACGCCCGACTTGATGGAGATCGGCGGGCATCCTTTTCCAACCATCGGCTACAAGCCGACCCGTGAAGAAGGCATCGCCTACTATCGGCGCATTGCCGAGTTGGAAAAGCTCAACGTCCGACTTTATGAGCGCGTGCTTCGTGTGGAAGGTGAAAAAGGAGCCTTTACGATAACAACCAACAAGGCGGCCTATGCCAGTCGGCATGTCATCGTGGCTACCGGTTTTTTCGATGTGCCCAACCTGCTAGCCGTGCCCGGCGAACACCTGCCGCATGTGACCCATTATTACAAAGAGCCGTATGCCTACACGGGACAACGCGTAGCCGTGATCGGGGCAAAAAATTCAGCGGCCAAGGCAGCACTCAGTTGTTACCGTCACGGGGCACAGGTGACGATGGTCGTCCGCGAACCCGAACTTTCGCCTAGCATCAAATATTGGCTCAAACCCGATCTCGAAAACCGCATCAAGGAGGGCAGCATCGCCGCCCATTTTAACACCACGGTCTCGGCCATTGAGCACGGTGTTCTTCATGTGGAAACGCCCGATGGCTCCGATCATATCAACGCCGACTGGGTGCTCGCCATGACGGGATACCGCCCCGATTACCCCTTCCTCGAAACGCTGGGGCTGGCGTTCCAAGACGATGAATACCGGACGCCCGTCTTTGACGAAACCACCTTTGAAACCAACCGCCCCGGATTGTATCTGGCCGGCACCGTGTGTGGCGGCTTGCGCACCGGCCGTTGGTTTATCGAAAACGGGCGGTTTCATGCCAAACAAATCGCTGCACACATCACCTCGGGCCATGCCCCGGAGCAGGCGTGGGAAACCATGTCTTGGAAAACCGCAGAATAAGCTACAGGGCATGCAGGATTTGCTGTGCCACCGGGTGATTGGGCTGGATGCGTAACGCCGCCTCGGCATAGCGGCGGGCCTCGCCCATCTGCTCGCTGCGGAAATGGGCAAGGGCGAGGTTCACCAACCCATCCACATAACCGGGGTCAACGGTTACGGCCTGCGAGAGCAACTGGATGGCTGCCGGCAAATTATTGGCATTGAGGTGGTACGTTCCTAAATTTCCAAGCGCCACTGGGTTTTGAGGCTCGGCCTGTACGGCGGCTTCGAACTGTTCGCGTGCCTTTTCCGGTTCATCCTGTGTGGCGTACAAGAGCCCCAGGTTGCCACGTGCTTCGGCATAATCTGGATCTAACCGGATGGCTTCGAGCATGGCTTCCTCAGCTGCCTCAAACTGACCCTGGCGCAAAAAGGCCGTTCCCACATTAAAGTGCGCCACCGCCAACCAGGGCTGTTCAGCCGCCGCCTGCTGGTACTGATCCATGGCGGCCTCCAGTTGACCTTGGGCCTCCAGGAAGCGGCCGTAATTGACACGCACCTCAGCCAGGGCAGGCTGAATCCCCAGCGCCCGCTGATACAGGCGGCTGATGCGGCTGGGATCGCGCCCGGCAACCTCATAGGCCTGTGCCAGCGCATTCAGCCGCTCGGGGATATTGGGATTAATCCGTACTGCCTGTTCCAGTGCTCCTAACGCCTCTGTTTCCCGCCCTAACCGACGCAGTCCCAATCCTCGCAGATAATACCCTTCTCCATGGGTTGTAGAATCTTGCAAGGCCTCAGCCAGGAGTTGCACGCCTCGTTCCAGCGCATCCGTATCATCGTTTTGCTGCCCGTAGACGACGTATGCCATGCCTTCATAGATACGGCCCGCTTCGCTTTCCCTATCGTGCTCAAAATAGGGAGTCAGTTGAACGGAATGCGCCGCTATGGGCGCGGGCAGGGCTGCGGTTGTTTGCTCAACCACCCGTATCCGATGATCGGTGAACGAGGCATGCGGTGCATCATCGGCCTCCACTTTCGGCATGTGACAGTCAAAACAGTTCGACGTGCCCTGATGCTGTGCCCGTGCTTCTTCGGATGCAAATTGCCCCTGCAATGCATCGAGGGCATGGCACGAAATGCAGGTGTTGTTAAAATAGGTAGCTCCCGCCTCCCGAAAGCCTTCATGGGGATTGTGGCAGGTCACGCAATCCATAGCCCCAGGCGTCCCTTGGGTAGCAATAAAACACGCGCTCTGCTTCATCCGATCCGCGTGGGAGATTACCCCAATGCGCTCTTCATCTTCGGAGGCTTCCGAAAATAGGGCCAGAAATCCATCCAACGGTTGGGAAGGCCGAAAACCAAAGGGCTCCTGACCATCCCGCAGCAACGACACCGTACCGTGCAGATGACATTGCTGGCACACATCCAGCCGCCGCTCCAGCGAGAGGTGGCGGGGGTTGACAATGGTCCAGTCTACCGAATCAGACGGTTCCGGATTCGCCAGCCGCGCATCAACATGGCGTTCTCCGGGACCATGGCACCGTTCACAGCCGATTCCATGCGGTACCGTGCGGTACTTCCCTTCGGCAAAGGGTTCACTTTCGGGCAAGCTGTTGTGACAGGCCATACACCGGTCTGGGACCAACCGAGCGAACCGGCTATTGGCTTCGGCATAGCCCGGACTGAAATCCCAGCGTTCCGTCTGCGTATACCAGGTGAGTGGCAATTCAAACAGCCGCCCGTTGTTTTCTGTCAGATATGTGCGGGCTGCCGTGCCACTTCCCACCACAAACTGCATTTCACGCAGGAGTTGGTGTCCACCATCGCGGCGTTCCTCCTGGTACAGCTTCCCATCCCGCTCCACGATGCGATAGATAAGTCCCGAAGCAGCATCTGTCACTTCGACCCCTACCGTTTCCACCCGGTTCTCTTGGGTCAACGGATAGTAGGACTGTGCCATCCCATGCTGTTGATACCCACGCCACTCGTCTTCATGGCAGGAGAAGCACGCCTCATCTCCCACATAGGCTACGCCAGCCGTCACGTTTTGAAAGGGTAATGCCGCCGCTGCTTCAGTGGGAATGCCAGCATCACCGTTTGCTGCTTCCTCGACTTTTTTCGTACACCCTCCGAGGACGATTCCAACGAAGCAACAAAGGACTAGGACGCGCATGGCAGCCAGACTACCGATGAAAGGAGATTCAGCGTCCAAACAGTCGCCCTGGCATCAGGTTTCAAACACCAAAAAATAGAAAAGCGGAGCCCCCGAATGGAAGGCTCCGCTTTTTATTTCACACCTGTAGCGGTTGTTCGCTTAGAGCGAGATGCTAGCGGTGATGAGCTGCACGTTGTCGAACGGATCCGTCGGACGATACGCGTAGTCGATCGACAACACGTTGCCGTCCAACTCCAGGTTCAATCCCGC
>JAUIDY010000211.1 GCA_030428385.1 Rhodothermia bacterium
TCTTCACCAAAGACCAGCGCCATCGAGAAGCGTAGGGTTCGCCCAGGAGGCAGGCGGAAATAACCTGAAGAGAAAATAAAGTCACCATCCACGCCGCCACCGGCTTGTTGGGCTTCCAACTCCGCATTGGTTGTGAAAAACCCCGGATTCATGGCCTGCCAGAGTCGTTCATCATCATTCATGCGTAGCGCACCGGGGGGGGTGAAGTAGAAGAAAGATGAAAGCCCGACTTGGTCCGATTCATCCACGTCCAATGCATCGAAGTTGGGTTCGCCCGGCGTGGGGATGCCATCGCCTTCTCCCATGTCTCCCGTACCTGCTACCCCGTCGCTGCCAACATCGTCCCCAATGGGGTCCCAGTCACCATCATTGTCGATGCCATCGTCACGTTGCTCGTCCAACATCGGATTTAGTAGCCCGTGCCGCAGCGAATCATCCCGTGTGGGCTGACGCGACCGAATATCATTGGCAAACGCCACCCAGTTTGCATAGCGTAGGGAAGGCAGCGTAACGATGTCGCCTGAAAACTCCTGACGCCGACGTTCGAAGTGGAGGTTGATGTCTTCATCAATTACCCCATCCAAGTCTTCGTCGATCAGGTTTCGCTCGGTAACGATGACGGTTTCCAACTGTCCGCGTATCTCGGCTTTGGTTTCTTCCAGTGCCATGCCGGGGGACAGGGTGTAGGTCCGCCCCTGTGAAACCACCGTCGTTGCCCCGTCGCCCATGTAGGTGATGCTGCGTTCGCCGGTTTCTACATCAATGAGAATAAGCGGGTCGCCCGGTTGAATCGTTCGTGGGTCGAAGTCGGTTGCTAAGAAGACATTACCGTCGCCTTCAAGTCCGCCCTGGACAAACGGGATGCCGTCGATGTCGCGGCCTTGTTCGGTCTGCGGGTCGCCATCGCCATCATCATCAATTCCGTTTTCAGGGTCACCGGGACTTTCCATAAATCCGTACCCGACATAGCCAACCTCTTGGGCTTGGTTGCCAGAGTTATCGTCATCCCACGAGTACACAATGCGGTTTGCTTGGTCAAAAAATGCGAGGTCATCCTGGCTGTCGCCATCCCCACCGGAAAGGGTACCAACCGTGAGTCCTACGGCTACGCGGGGATAGGTTGTGGTGGAAGTGTTGGTGACTTCGTATAGGAAAAACAAGGCGTCTTGGGCAAGGAATTGACTCCATTGCAGCCCGCGCATTTTTACTTCTAATCCTTGACCGCGGCGGCTCATGTCGAGCGTATCAGGCAGGAAGCCGTATTCGGAGAACATCTCCTCATCGTTTTGATCATCCAGCCAGAAGTAGCTTTCGAGGTCGGCATTAAATACACCCCGTCCGAAAAACCCATTCCACTGCGCCCCGCCTGTTGCCGGATCAATCCACGTTGGCTCGTCCGGCCAGCGGTCGGGCCAGGTTAACGGCTCCGTGCTGATGGCGGGCTGATCATTAAGATCACCGTCCGGTCCGATGCCGTTGGAGGCGAAGCCGGGTTTGGCTTCAAATCCCCAAAAGATGTTAGGCTGTCCAGGAGGGCTGTTCTGACCGGCACGAGGGCCACGGGTTGTTACGGCATGCTGGACCAACGTGTCGGGCACACTGTCGCCGTCGAGGTCGATCGGGACTTCCATGGCGATAACGGGAAGCACGTCGCCCACATAAAAGTCGTCAGAGCCTTTGGGCCAGTTCCCCCGGATCTCACCGGATCCGCCAAGGAGGCCATAGTTGAAGAAGGTAATGGCAATCTGGTTACCATCATGAATGGCTTTTTTCTCATTGACCCTACTTGAGCGATACTGCGGATCAAAAAGCCAGGCTGGAAGATCTTGGCGCCGCTGGGCCTGTACGTCGGGCGTGATCATTCCTCCGAAGAGCAACACCAACAGAACCGCGCACGTGGGAAGACGAAAGTAAGGTGAGGACAGGTACATTCGGTATCGAAGGAGCTAAGTTCTAAAAGCTATAGCGGGCACCAAAGACCACCCGGCGAGGCTGACCAAAAAGGAAGGGGCGGCTGTACCAACGATCCAGTACACTTGGGTCGCCCCTGAAATTGCTTGCATCGAGTCGCTCCTGCAAGGAGTAGCTGGCGCGGCCCGTATCCGTGAAAACACCGAACTCGTTATCACTATCGAGCAGGTTGTCGATCTTTCCGAAGAGCTGAAGGGCGTTCCCGCCAAACAGGTTTAGGTTTTTGAAAAAATCGACGTTGACGTTAAAGGTAGACGGCTTGCGCTCGCTGTTTAGCGGAATCCGAGTAGGAAGGATGATGCCCGTCTGTTGTGTTGTTTGTGAAGGGGTATAGGGCTCGCCCGAACCGAAGCTAGCGATAATCCCGAAGCCCCAGTTTTGTGCAGCACGATACGAGAGGCTGACATTGGCCGTGTGGCGCTGGTCCCAGTTGGTTGACAAGATCTGGGTTTCCAGTTGTTGGTCTGCTGCGGCCGCATTGTAAACCTGATTCGGGTCCGATGCATTGGCCTTCGCGACTTGGTACGTATAATCGGCACTGGCAAAGAGGCTGGTGCCAATGCGCTGGTCAAACCGAAAAACAACGCCACGGACAAAACCAAAGTCGGAGTTTTTGAGGATGCCGTATCGCGCGGAGGTACCAGCCACCGGCGTTGGGTCTGTGGCGGTGCCCGTCAGGTTGCGGATGTCGCGGTAATACGCGGTTAGTTCAATCGCAGACGAGCTTGAGAGCGCCTGTTTAAGCCCGATTTCTCCATTGATGGTGTGTTCTGGATCCAGGTTTGCATTCCCGATTAAGCCCAGCAACCCAGACCCGCCACTTCCTAGCAAGAAGTATGGGTTCTGGTAAAGGTTTTCAAAATTGGGGATTTGAAAAAACTGTCCGTAAGCAAAGTGAATGACGCCGCTCTCGGTGATCGGAAAGGCAACACCCAGGCGAGGGCTCAGGGCATACTTTGCCTCGGCGTCTTCAAAAAGCGCATCGGGGGTGAAGTAGCTCGGATCAGGAATGCCAAATTCATCTACATCATCCGATGTGAGTTCGCCAGCAAAATCCTGTCGGTTCTCCAAAAACACCGTGTTCGGATCGGTGGGGTCTCGCATCACCTTGCCTCTTGAATCGAAGAAGTCAAACCGCAATCCGGCATTGATGATGAGGCCGCCAAGTTCAATCTTGTCTTGCACATAGGCGGAAAACTCCACTGGCTCTCGGGTGTACCGCGCGTTGCTTCCTACTCCACGTTGGGTTGCATTTACGCCCTCGCTTACAAAGACGAAGTCGTCTTGAAACTTTAGCGTATGCGCGCGTAACTCAAAACCCGTTTTGAGCAAGTTTATTTTGTCGATTTGGCTCGAGAGGTCGGCCTTAAACAACAGGGTGTTCGTTGAACGAGAAAACCGTTTGTTGTCGGTGCCGCCAATGCGGAAACCTGAGAAAAACTGCGTTTCCTGAAAGCCAAAAAGATCGTTGTCCCGGTACCGCGGATCCTCAGGATCGTCAAAAAGCTGTTCATTGAACTCGTTGTAGGTGTTCGTAATGCCAGCTTCGTAGAAGGTACGATTGCTGAGGGTGTGGGTCCATTTGAGATAGGCTGAGCGGGCGTTCCGTTCTTTGTCGAGTTGGGCAGAGGGGAAGTAAAAAAGGCTATGGTGAAACTCCCCATCGTAACTGTTGAACGTTTCCCGGCTTGCGATAATGTTGGCTGCAACCCGAACATTGCGCATCGCACGCCACGTTAACTTGGCCTGGCCTGAAATTTTTTCGTAAGGGTTGAGCGCAACGATGCTGGAGTCGCCAGAGCCACTGGGATTTAGGAGGACAAGTTCGCCGTTTGAGTTGAAGCCCAGGTCGTCATATCGAAACACATCGCGTCCGTAAACGGACCCTTCATTCTGGAAATAGCGCCCGCTGGTGAAGAAAAACAGCTTGTCTTTGAGGATCGGGCCACCCAGATTCAGTTCGGCATTTTGAATAGCGGTAGCGCGCAAATTCCCCGTCCCGGTTTCTGGGAAAAGGTCCGAGTTTGTCGAAGCATAATCGCCCAAGAAACCCGAAAAACTGCCAGAAAACTCATTCGTACCATCGCGGGTCACCACATTGACAATCCCACTGAGCGCCTGGCCATATTCGGCATTAAAAGCCCCGGTCACGACCTGCAGTTCTTCCACCGAGCTGTTTTCGATAGAAACGCCCCGTCCACCATCAAACACATCAGTAATGGGAAGGCCATCCACCAAATAGGCAACTTCCCCCGTTCTTCCTCCGCGAAAGTGGCCATTGACCACACCGGCTTGCAGGTTTACGACGTCGTCGAAATTCTCGACAGGGAGGGCGCGTATTTCATCGCCGCTCACGACGGATGTTGTAGCCGTCAGGTCTTTTTGAACGAGGGGGCGTGTCGCGGTAACAACAATCTCTTCGCCTTCAACCACCTCTTCGGACATCGAGATATCGACTTCTGTGGTTAAGTCGATCTGTACCCGAACACCCTCAATTCGCTGTGTCTGAAAACCAATGTAGGATGCCACCAGCGTATACGTACCAGGGCGTACCCCAATGATGACATATTCGCCATCAATGTTCGTAGAGGTACCTTGCGTCGTACCTTCGATGACCACGTTGACCCCAATCAAGGTTTCGCCAGACAGGGCATCTGTTACAGTGCCAGTAATTTTTCCGGATTGCGCCCAGCTCATTGCAGGAAGACTCGCGAGCAAAAGCAAGCAGCCCCCGAGGCACGCGATCGTTCGAAAAAGTAGCATTACGTTTTTCATAGGATCATGGGTTGGTGTCCCGAATCGATCAAATAGGGTTTCGTACAGACTCAGGTAACAGAATCTTGGTTGGCAGGGGTAAGGTGGGAAGCGGTCATCGATGCTTTACCACAACTCGCACGCACAATCAGTTGCGGGGCAAAGACTGTTTGGGATACGGGGCGTTCGGGATGCTCTCGTCGGGTGATGAATTTCTCAATGGCCAGACGCCCCATGTCATAAACCGGCTGACGGAGGGTGGTGAGTCCCACATAGGAGCAAACATCAATGTCATCAAATCCAACCAGCGCCATGTCTTCTGGTATCTGTAAGCCTTCTTCCTGAAGGGCTCGCATGGCCCCCAAAGCCTGGGCATCGGAGGCCGCAAAGACAGCCGTGGGGCGGTGTTTGCGCTTCAAGAGGATCTTCATGGAGGCATAGCCCGCTTCTTCCACAAAGGCATGAGGGCGTTTGTCAATTCCTACCACCAAAGAAGACTCTACCTTTAATCCTGCCTCCTTGAGCGCTTTCTCGTAACCTTGACGGCGCTGAATGGCAGGAGGTGGT
>JAUIDY010000063.1 GCA_030428385.1 Rhodothermia bacterium
AAAGGAGGTGTTTATTCTTTCAGGGACGAAAGAACCAACGTCCCGCCGCCTCCGAAACGCACGGGCACCCAACACAGCGCCCTCTGAAACGCCAAGCCCGTACGCGCCAGGATTCCATTCACCAAAATATTGTAAGTCTAAAATTTTCAAATTCTTATATATTTAATCAGTACCTTAGTTTCCCTGTCGGACAGCGAAATCCCTCCAGCGCCTGGTCCACCTTTCCTCTCCCTACCCTGGTGCTATGTATGAAAAGCTGGTGTAAGCTGTATCAACTCTACGACGAGCAATTTCCCAACCGAGACAACCTGCCGGGCGCAATCGGCACCATGGGCAGAGAAGTCTCCTCCATCCTGATGCTGGCCCGAAAACCCACGGAGTTCTTCCAGGCGCTGAGTCCCAAAAACCTCGATGATAAGCAGATCGCGATCAAGCAAGAATGCCGCCTTTTTTACGGCCATTACAAAAAAATACGGGGCAAGTCGCAGGAGCGACACATGTTCAATGCCATGCGCGCCCGAGACCAGGGATTTGGAAACTCCCTATTGGGCGGTGTTGCGACGGGCAACGATAAAGTGGATGGTGCCGTCGGTGCCATTTCAACCCTGGTAGAATTCGTTGATGATCCGATTCAGGCAGCGATTGGGTTTGCCATCGAAAAGTTGTTTGTGGCGGCCGACATTGACCAGGAGTTTTATTTCTACGGCCTGAGTATTCGTAAAAACGGAGGCAAGGTCTTTAACAACCAGGATAAGCACAAAGAGCTGACGACCCTGCAACCGGGCGCAAGCATCTATTTCGGTTCCTTCATGCGAAAGTATCTCCAACGGGCAACGGGGATTCTGTTCTCGGAGGTCGTCGTCGAGGAAATAGAGAAGGCACCTGTTACTCCCCAGGCCTCCGCCCAGGCCGCCGCAGCCGCGTTCGCGCAGGAGCATGGTGGGGTCTTCAAAATCGCGTATGATGGGAAACAGGCGGGGCTTAGCAGGGAGCAAGTCAGGGCAAACATCGCCGATTATAGTTACCAGCAGGACATAGCGAACCAGTTTGAGGCGGGTGGCGAGTTAAAACCGAAAAAGAAGCGCTGGCGCATCCTTAAATAAGGATGCAACGGGCGCATCCGGCACCCACCTCATGGCTGCTGCACACACGGGATGACGTTGACTGAGGAGCCGTACATTGGGAAGCGGCGAGAGGTGAGGGGCCGCGCTTCCCCGTCATGCTGCGAGGTCCAATACGTGACCCATCGCCCCGTTTCGTTCAGCACCGCCTCCCAGCACGTAATATCCCTGCCAGATCGTCAAGATGAAGTCGTCGGCTTCCGCAAGGAGCAGCACGCCTCCAACACGGGTGACCTCGGTTGTGCAGCCGCCAAGAATACACAGGAAGGATACGGAAAGAAACAATGGCTGGCGTGCGCGCCCTCGAACCTTGACCCGTTTGGCGGATTAGTGTAGATCGTCGAGATTTTCCGCTGAAGATCGGTAACCCAGCCCCTCATGTCCACGATCAAAAAACTCCTGGGCATCGTGCCCACCCCGGAAGCAGACGGATCGTTCAGCCCCTCGCCGGTGGCCTTGAAACTCGCCACCGAGCGCAAGACAGACTACGCCCCCGTGGCCTATCCCGAGACGCCCGAAGCCAAGACACAGCGGGTGATGGTGATCTGCACCGAGCAGGCGCATATGGCCATGCGCAACGGCAAGAAATTTCTGACCGGCAACCACCCGGTCGAAATGTTCGTGCCCCTGCTCCACCTCGAACGCGCCGGGTTCAAGATCGACGTCTTCACCCCGACAGGCCGCCCTGCCCAGATCGAAAAATGGGCGCTGCCCGCCGACGATGACGCGGTACAAGGCATCTATGCAAGATACCAGCCGCACCTCGAACGGCCCCGCTCGCTGCACGACTTCGTCCAACAGGGCCTGACCAGCGACACGCCCTACGTGGCCGTCTTTTTCCCCGGCGGGCACGGGGCCATGCTAGGACTCCCCGAAAACGAGGATGTGGGGAAAATCATTCACTGGGCACACGAACACGACAGGTATGTACTCGCAATCTGTCATGCCCCCGCCGCCTTACTGGCTGCCAACCGGGAGGCTTCTCCCGAAGCCTTTGTGTACCGGGGCTACCAAATGGCGGTTTTCCCAGATACGCTCGACAAGATCACGCCCCTGTTCGGCTACATGCCCGGCCCCATGTCCTGGCACTTCGGGGAAAAGTTGAAAGCACTCGGCGTTGAGATCATCAACAAGACCGCCAGTGGCACCTGCCACCGGGACCGACACCTCATCACGGGCGATGGCCCGCAAGCCGCGAATGCCTTCGGCATTATGGCGGTGGAGACGTTGCTCGGCGAAGCGTCCGCTGCGAAGCCACCCCGCAACAGGCCCTGAGCAACGGGGAGTGCCCTGATTCAAAGGCGGTTTTGACAACCTGTTTGGCGGGCGCAACAAGACGCCTTGGCACACCTGGCACTCGGAAAAGGGTTGCCCTTGCCTGACCCTGGCCCGCCTTCAGCACAAGCCTATTATCCCGCCCAGCTTCACCTTTGTGTGCATCCTCTGGAGAACGTGCGGGCTCTGCTTTTCATCGGTGCCCGATGTACCTTGCAAGACAGACCACCGCTATTTCCCAATCTCAGCTAAAACACATGGGCCGTATTGCTCCCCATTACCAACGGCGTTTCGACGCAACCCTTCATTTTATGAAATCAACCTGCCCCCCTCCGGCTACGTTGCTGGATCTGGGCACGCCCAATCTGCTCTCCGAACGCATGCAAGCGGAAGGGTATACCGTGTACAATACCGAGGGGGACCTGGATGAGCATCCCGACCTGGTGCAAGCGTATGACGTGGAAGCCGTAACGGCCTTCGAGATTCTCGAACACCTTGTGGCCCCGTTTAATGTGTTGCGGGCCATTCGGGCCCCGCGTCTTTTTACCACGGTACCGCTGCGTCTCTGGTTTGCGTCGGCGTATCGCAACCCGAACGATCCGTGGGATTGCCATTTTCATGAATTCGAGGACTGGCAATATGACTGGCTGCTTCAGAAAGCAGGGTGGGAAGTTGTACGCAAGAAGAAATGGACAAGCCCCACCAAAATAACCGGCCTACGTCCCATCTTGCGGCGTTTTACCCCCCGGTATTATGCCGTTGAGGCCCGGCGCACCCACCCGCCCCGTTGACAAGGTATAGGCCTCCCAAATGCCCCGTTGGACCCACGCAGCGATTCAACACACCTGGGGGGAAAGTTGCACGTGGTTATACGGATTACGATTGTTGATGTCTGGATACATTCCTTCGAGAACGGGTCCCCTCCCTCTCCCGGGAGAGACACGAGCCGTAGGCGACTGATGAGCGTAGCGAGCTAAACAGCGTGAGGGGGAAATATGCTAACAAAAGCGCTCGGCTAGGTTCAAGGAATCACCCTCACCCTTGCCCTCTCCCATCGAGGGAGAGGGAACGCAAAAAGAAGCACCTGTGCTATCCCAACATCACCAAGCAGAACCGGTATTACACCCGCCCCCGATGCACTACGGCCCCGGATCCAGGTAGTGCCCCAGCGATGCGGCTGGAATCTCCAGCGTGTAAAATCCATTGGTCACCCAGGCCGCCCTCAGGCCGTGGTCCGCGACCAGGTTGCGCAGCAAGTGCACGTCGGAGACGCTTGGCGCGGGGACGCCCAATCGTAGGTTCCCTCCTGCCTGCTGAAGCGTGTGGTTGTGCAGCATCGCCCGGTATTCCCACCCTGCTGCTACGTCGGCTGCCACCTCGTCGAACCCATACACCTGCTTGGGCGGAAACAGCGCCTCACCCGCTCCGAAGTAAACCCGTAGCATCATGCGTCCCGCCACGGGCTTGCGTAAGATCGACGCCAGAAACTCAGTGGGCTGCTCGGTCTGCGCATACCGGGCATGCTGGTAGGCAAACAGCAGCGCATCGAGGCACTGCACCGGGCGGAGGTGCCCCGCCTCGCCGCTGTAGGCCTGCGCCACGTTGTGAAGCTCCCGCTGCCAACCATCCTGATCGCGTTCTTCCTCCGGAACGTACTGCGCGGGCTGGGCAACAGCGGCATCGGATTCCTCGACGAAGCGGCGATACTGAACGTACGCCGAATCGGCAGGCAAGATAGACCCGGACCACACGGCACGCTCCTCGAACTCCCAGTACTGAAGCACGGCGTTGTCCTGCGCATAAACCACCGTGGGCTCCGACGGAAACGCACAACGTTCTGCCGCCTCAGAAGCAACCACCTCAGGAGCCACTGCCTCATGATCAGCCCCTGGGGTACAAGCAGCCGTTAGGGAAGAAAGGAGCAAGAAAAGAAGAACGTAATGCCTCATGGTTTACTCCGCGACCCTGCTTTGGCGTGCGATATCTACATCCCGTGCCACTTCGTCGCGGATGAGCGCCCAGTGAAACAGGTTGTCGTTGTTGGCTTCGAAGAAGTTGTGGTTGTAGTGCGTCAGGCGCATGTCGCGGTACAGCGGTCGGGTGATGGCGATAACGTCGTCCCAGTGACCCAGCGCCTGCTCCAGGTGCGCGAGGGCGGCCTGTTTCTGCGCTTCGTCGCCCGTCTGACGATACGTGTGCAGCGCCACCGCGCCCCGCAACTTCTCGGCCAGATGCAGCCCCAGGTTAGCCCACGTTTTCACATCTGCTACCTCGTACCGCAGCGACGCGTTGCCGGAAACGTCGATCCCGTCCACCAGCCGCAGCGCCTCGCGGTTGTCGCGCTCCAGCATGTCGGCCAGAATCGGCGGGGGGATGCGGCCTGCGCCGAAGGAACCGCCATCCAGCATCGTCTCCACATAGTCGCTCACCGAGACGTAGTCGGGGTCCAGCGTTGGGTGTTGGATGAGTTGATCCACGGAGATGTATTTGGTGGTGTCGCCTTGCAAGGCCAGGAAGCCTTCGCTGTAGAGCGTGAAGTCCCACCGTACGTCATAAAGCGAAGCCAAGCGCAGTTGCGTGGACGAGGCCAGCGAAAACGCATTCAACAGGTTGTCGCCCTCCGCACCATAGCGTCGATTAAAGGCGGCCTGAAAGACGGCGTCGGGCGTCTCGGGGTTGTAGAGCAAGCGGCCCCACAGTTGGTAAAAGAGCCACTGCCGCTCGAACGCCCATGTCCAGTCCACGGGATCGTCCACCGGATCGTCCACCGCTGTGAAATAGTCGAGTGCCGGAATGTAGGTCTCCGAGCCGATGAAGTAGCCGCCCACATAGTCTGGCTCGCCGTTGAGCGCGATGTGTTGGCGGATGAAGCTCGGCACGCCCCAGCGCAGCGCGAAGAAGTCCTCGTTGCGGGCCTGCCACGTGATTTTGTAGTTCGGCGGCGGCGGTTCAAAATAGGTGTCGCCGAGCTTGCCACCATGCACCTTCACCAGCTTGGGCGTCGAGTGCGCGTGCGACCAGTTGAACTTCATCTCGACCCAGATCGGCCCATCGAACCGGTCCTCTAGCTTTTCCATCGCCTCGCGGGTCACTTCCTCCACATTTTTGCTCACGCCGGGGTCCGACGATGTGCCTGACGAAAACGGCACGCGGTGGATCAGCTTCACGGGGCGGTCGGCGTCCAGCATCCCCGCAATCAGCACATCGTCCATCCACTGCTGGCGCTCCAGCGGCGTCATGCCCGCCATGCCTTCGCCGTGCGAGATGCCCACGCCGTCGAGGTCCGGGTATTCCTCCAGCACCTGCCGCACGCTCTCGCGCAGGTAGCGGCGGACCAGTTCGGTGGTGTCGCCCGGCACGTAGTAGTGCGGGTAGAAATTCTGCTCCGCCACGCCATGCGCTTCGGCCAGTTCCTGGCTCACAAAGATGCTCCAATGCACGATGTACGTGTCCAGCGCCCGCTCCTTCGCCATGCGGAAGATTTCGCGGTAGAGGTGCTGCCATTCGGCAAACTCGGCGTCGCTCCACGGGCTGGCTTCGGGGTAATTGGCCGGCTGGATCATGAACGTGTACGGGTGCATGTTCCACAGGCTGATGACGTTGAAGCGGTTCGCCACCATCATGTCCAGAAACGCCTCCCAGTAGTCGAGGTCGCGCGCCGTCTCGATGTGCTGATCGAGCGCCGAACTGGGCCGATACGTCTCCCACGGCAGGTTGTACTTGATGCCCCGAAACTCCAGATGCGGGCGTTCTTCTATCGCCTCTATTTCGTCCAGCCGCGTGCCGTTCTGTATCGTTTCTGCCAATGCCAGCGTGCCATAAATCATCCCCCGGTCGTCGCCGCCATACACGGTGATGACCTTGCCTTCCGGGAGAATCGCAAACGCCTCGGCGTCCAGCCGCTCGGCGTGTACGGCGAGGCTGAGGAGGAAATCGTAGCCGGTCCGCTCTGGGTGCAGGGTATAGCCGTGCGCGGTCAGCGCCGCGCCCACCTTGCGAGCGGCGTAGGCGGCCTGTGGGTCGGCGGCGTCATACAGCAGCGCGACGCGCTGCGCCTCGGCGGCTGTGGTGAGTAGATAGCAGAGCGCGAGAAATGAAAGCAGGAGCTTGTGCATGTTGGGGGGCAGATGCTGGGTTGGGGGGCTGTTTGCGCGCACGTTAGGGAATCGGCGAAAATAATGCGAACGACGCCGTATCTTGCGCCCTCCGCTCGTTCACATTGCGCCGCTTATGCTCCGCCTTCTTCCTATCGCCTGCTTACTCTTGCTCATGGGTTGTTCCACACCCGACACGCCCCCTACCGAAACGGATAGCGACACCGCTGCCCTCCACGCCCGCGCCGAAGCACTCGCCCAGCAATATATCATCGTGGATGGGCACATCGACGTGCCGTACCGCATGACGGTCACGCCCGAAGACATCACCGACGCCACGCCGGGCGGCGACTTCGACTACCCGCGTGCCAAGGCGGGTGGGCTGAACGCGCCATTTATGTCAATCTTTATCCCGTCGGACCGGCAGAACACGCCCGGTGCCTCGAAGACGCTGGCCGACTCGCTGATCGACATGGTTGAAGGCTTCGTCGAACGCGCTCCGGATAAATACGCCATCGCCACCTCGCCCGCCGATGTGCGGCAGCACCATGAGGAAGGCCTCATCTCGCTGCCGATGGGCATGGAAAACGGAGCGCCGGTGGAGACCGACCTCGGCAACGTGTCGTATTTCTTCGACCGGGGCATCCGCTATATCACCCTGACGCACGGACGCGACAACCAGCTTTCCGACTCGTCGTATGACACCACGCGGACGTGGCAGGGCCTCAGCCCGTTCGGCGAAGACGTGGTCCGCGAAATGAACCGCCTCGGCATGATCGTCGATATTTCGCACGTCTCGGACAGCGCGTTTTACGAAGTGATGCGCATCACCCAGGCACCCGCCATCGCCTCCCACTCGTCGGTGCGCCAGTGGACGCCCGACTGGGAGCGCAACATGGACGACGCCATGATCCAGCGCCTCGCCGAAAACGGCGGCGTCATCATGATCAACTTCGGCTCCTCGTTCCTGAAGACGGAATACCAGAGCCAGGGCAACCGCATCCAGCAGCGCCTCACCACGTACCTGGCGCAGAACAACCTCGAACGCACCTCGCCCGAGGCGTACGCCTACTTCACCCAGCTTCGCCGCAACAACCCCGTGGGCACGATGCAGGACGTGGCCGACCACATCGACCATGTGGTGAACCTTGTCGGCGTGGACTACGTGGGCCTCGGCTCCGACTTCGACGGCGTGTTTGCGCTCCCGGCGGGTTTGCAAGATGTGTCGGAATACCCCAACCTCATCGCCGAACTCATCCAGCGCGGCTACAGCAATGCCGACATCGAAAAAATCCTCGGCGGCAACGCACTGCGGGTCTGGGAAGCCGTCGAGCGCGTGGCGCAGGAGATGAAATAGCCGCCTACAAACCGGACGACAGCCCCGCTTCGCCATTGGGCGGACCGTCCACACAGCAAAGCAGGCATTCGGCATCACATGACGACCCGGACTGCGCCATCGCGGGTGTCGGGGCCAGCGTTGTTTCCACCACAGGAATCATCAGCGTGAGTGCCCCCACCAGACCGATCTTTTTGACAAAGCGCCGCCGGGCGGCCCGCAGTGCTTCCGGCGAACGCGGGCCAGCTTCCTGCAACAGGTGGGCGCGGCGCAGGTGCGCGAGACTCATCTGCACGAGATCGGCGTCGGCCTCTCCGTTGAGATTCGCTTGCAGCAAAGCCACCAGATCGTCGGTGCTACGCGTGCCGTCGGCGTGCTGAAAGATGAGCGCCGCGGTTTTGTTGAGCGTATGCGCGAGGTTACGCGTTTGGTCAAAAACGAGCAGTTCGTCGCCAACGGGCTGCACAAGAAGGTCGCGGGAACGCGCAAGCGGATGGGCCATGATGAAGCGGTGGATTCGTGAAGACCGGTGGATGATTAAGTGTCTGCACAAATACCGATGGCGCGTGCTGGCGTGCGTAGATCGTTCGTTCTAATTCGCCTGCACCTAGCTTCCGCTTTTCCTGCCTCTTGGGGGCACCAGGCGTTGCTATATGCGCATATCATCCTGAGCGTAGGTTCAAGAATCTCCGACGTTTTCGTTTCGCAAGGCCTTGTTGTGGGAGATCCTTCGGCGCACTTCGCTTGCTCAAGATGACACCGGCTGCCCATTAGCTGATGCGTATGTACGCGCTGCGTTCTCCGAGTTCAGCGAAGTCGAGCGTTTCGCCGTGCTCCAGCGCCTCGCGGATGGCGTTGAGATCGGCAGAGATGCGGACGCGCTGGAAGGCTTCGGGCAACGATTCAGGGTCGTCGGTTTTGAGTACAACGGGCGCTTTGCCGCCGCTGCGCTGCATCGTGAGGCGGTAACGGCGCGTCTCGACGGTTTTCATGCCGTGCTGCTCGAAGAAGCCAAGCAGGCGTCCTTTGAGGTAGGCGGCGTGTTCGGCGTCGCGGCGTGCACGATCGGCGAGGCGTTTGGCTTCGTCCTTGCGCACCTGCGCCCGCGTCTCCAGCTCCTGAATCAGCGCCGCGTAGTTGTCCAGCTTGTCGTCGCGTTCCTGCCCCAGCGCCGCGAACCACGCGTCGATGGCCTGCTCCACCTCCGGCGAAGACACGTCGCCGCCGAGGGTTTCCATATGTTCGTAGAGACCCAGCAGGTCTTGCGAGATTTCGTAGAGGGTGCGGGACATGTCGCTTTTGGTGTGTCGATTTTGGATTTTTGGGTGTTTCTGGCGGGGGTGCCGAGAGCCAGGGCAAAGCTACGGGCTGAAACGTGACACGAGCAAAGCTACGGGCTGAAACGTGAAACGTAAAACGTGAGGGTGCCGAACCTTGTCGTTTGAGACCAACTTCATGCTCCTGCCATAGAAAAACGTTCTCGCTCATTCGGGCTTGATCGTCGGAGAATAAGTTCACGTTTTACGTTTCACGCATCACACCTCTCTTTCTAACCATCACCAACCAGAAATCGAATGGCAGCGTGGCTGTGGGCGGTTCCGGCCGAGCATTACTCGACGTATGTAAAGACGGGCACCTTCGCGATCCGCAAGGTGGGGCGCGGCGCGCTGGCGTCGGTCTGCCCGGGCGATGTGCTGTTTGCGTACCTCTCCGGCTCCAAGGTCATCGCAGGCATGTTCGAGGCAGTGGGCACGGCATTCGAGGACGCGACGCCCTTGGTGGCAGGCGGGCACTATCCGCACCGGCTGCGCGTGCGTCCCATCATTCCCCTCACCCGTGAGGCCTGGGTGCCGTACGACGCCTTCCACGACAGCCTCGCCGTGGTGCGCGGCTATCCCGACTTTGGGGCCGTCGTGCGCCAGGTCCTCCACCCGCTCCCCACTGTCGATGCCAAGGTGCTGGAGTTTCTTGTCCGCGCCCGCGAAGCCGCCAGCCTCGACAAGGTGCTGGAAGCGTACGACGCCTACCTCACGGCCAAAGAATCCGGCGACGAAGCCTTACAGGTTGCCGAACCTGCTGCTGCGTACGACCTCTCCGCCTTCAACCGCGCCGAGGCGATGGAGCAGTTGCTGGCCTATATCGACGGGCAGGGGTTTGTGTATGAGCCGTGGGAAGTGGCGGCGTACGTCACCGCGCTGCGAACGAAACCGTTTGTGATCCTTGCGGGCGTCACGGGTACGGGCAAGTCGCAGTTGCCGAAGCTGGTAGAGGCAGGCACAGGCGGACGAAGCCGACTGGTGCCGGTGCGCCCCACCTGGGCCGACAGCGCCGACGTGCTGGGTTATCAGGACCTCGCGGGGCATTTCCGCCCCGGCGCCGTGCTGCGGGCCGCCCGCGATGCCCAGCAGCGCCCCGACCGCCACCTCACCTGCATCGTCGACGAGATGAACGTGGCGCGGGTGGAGCATTACTTCGCCGAGGTACTGAGCCGCATGGAAGACCGCCAGCGCGCCGCCGAGGGCGGCTACGAAAGCACCCCGCTCCTCGACCTTGATCTGCCCTCGCCCGACGCGGCATGGCAAACCGTGGCGCTGGCGCCCAACCTCGCGCTTGTGGGGACGGTGAATATGGACGAAAGCGCCCACGGCTTCAGCCGCAAGGTGCTGGATCGTGCGTTTACGCTGGAGTTAAACGCCATCGACCTTGGTGCGTGGCAGGACGAGCAGAAGAACGTATCGCCCGGTCGCTGGCCGGTGCAGGCGTGGTTTCCCCGCGCATCGGCGTTGGCGGAGTCGCTTGTGCTCTCGAAAAAAGAACGGTCGCTCGTCAGCCGCGCCATCGACGAACTGGTGGCGGCCAACGCGTTGCTCGCCCCCGCGCAGGCGCAGGTCGCCTATCGCACCCGCGACGAAGTGGTGCTGTTTCTGCTCCACGCCGCCGAGACACCCGACGCCTTCCGCACCCGCACCGGAGACGCCGTGGACCCGCTGGACCTCGCGATGCACATGAAGGTGCTGCCGCGCCTCGCCGGAGGCAGCCAAGCGCTCCGCCATGCCTTACGCGGCCTCCTTGGCTGGGCGATGACGGGCACCGCGTTTCAGGACGACGCCGATGTACGCACAGTCCTCAACACCTGGGAAACCGCCGGACGCCCCCACACCGTGCCCGACGCCCGCTTCCCACGTACCACCGCCCGCCTGTGCCTCATGTGGGAACGACTGCTAACGGAGGGATTTACGTCGTTTTGGGTGTAGTCGCAGGTCTGTCAGGTCAATAGGTCGCACATCGCTGCCTTTTCATCGTTGTCAGCCTCCCCCCTGTCTGTCATCCGCACACCGTTACGAGTGCCACCCTCTTCCCTAAAACCCCTTCCCACTTCCCTCAATTCAGTGCTGCGATCTCCGCTTCCAGCAGTTGCTTGTGGTAAAGCTGGGCGTAGAGCCCACCGGTGAGAACCAGTTCATCGTGGGTGCCGCGCTCGGTGATGCGACCGTCGTCGAGGACAAGGATGAGGTCGGCGTCTTGCACAGCGGAGATGCGGTGGCTGACAATGACGACGGTGCGTTTGCCGTATTGCTTGCGCAGGTGCCCGAGAATGTTGGCCTCGGTGTTGGTATCTACGGCCGAGAGCGCATCGTCGAGAATGAGAATCGATGGGCGGCGGATGAGGGCGCGGGCGATGCTGGAGCGTTGCTTCTGCCCGCCGGACAGCGTGATGCCGCGCTCGCCCACGAACGTCTCGAAACCCTCGGGGAAGTCCTGGATGTTGTCCAGCAGTTCGGCTTCGGCGGCGGCGGCTTCCACCTGCGACTCATCCGCGTCGAGTTGCCCAAAGGCAATGTTGTTTGCCACCGTGTCGCTGAACAGAAACACGTCCTGCGGCACAAAGCCGATGTTGCTGCGCAGCGTCAGGAGCGGGATGGTCCGCACGTCGTGCCCGTCGATGCGGACGGTGCCGCTGTCAGGTTCGAGCATCCGCGCCATCATCTCCACGAGCGTGCTCTTGCCGGAGCCGGTGCGCCCGATGACCGCCAGCGTCTTGCCCGCCTCGATGTCGAAGCTGACCTGTTGCAGCACCGGCACGCCCTTTTCTTCGTACTGAAACGACACGTCCTCGAACGTAATCCGCCCGGCAAGCTGCTGGATGGCCTCGTCCGTGCGCGCGCCGTCGGCGATGGCGGGTTGGGTATCGAGGATGCCGCCGAGGCGCACCATCGACGCGGAGGCCCGCTGCACCATGTTAATCACAAAACCCAGCGAAGCGACGGGCCACGTCATCAGCGTCACGTAAATCAAATACTCGGCGATGTTGCCAATCGTGATCGCTCCTTCCATCGCGAGGCGGCCGCCGACCCACACCACAATCACCTGCGCCATCCCGATGAGCACCAGAAACACGGGCCGCCACGCCGCATCCACGCGGGCGAGATCCAGCATCCGCGCGCGGTAGTCTGAGCTTTCGCTCGCAAACGCCTGCGCCTCCGCGTCTTCGCGGGTATAGGCTTTGAGCACGCGGATGCCCGAGAGCGCCTCCTGCACCCGGCTCGTCAGCTTCGAGTATTGCTTCTGGATGGCGTCGCTGCGTTTGAACTGGATCTTCGCCACAAAAAACACCGCAATGGTGAGCAGCGGCATCGGAATCAGCGCATACATCGTGAGGCGCGGCGAGATGATGAGCATCACCGTGATGGCCGTGATCATGATGACCAGCCCTCGCGTGAGGTACATGATGGCGGGGCCGATGTAGCGGCGCACCTGCTCGATGTCGCTCGTGGCGCGGGTCATCACGTCGCCCGTCGAATAGTCCTGGTAGAAGCGCGGCGAGAGCGTTTGCAGGTGGGCGTAGAGCGTGTTGCGCAGGTCGTATTCGATGTGCCGCGAGGCGACCACCACCGTCTGCCGCATCAGGAACGAGAACCAGCCACTCAGCAGGCTCAGCCCGATGATGAGGAGTGCAAAGACGATAAGCGTCCAGAAAAACTGGGCATAGAGGTAGCCACCCAGCACCGTACCCTCGAAGCCGTCGTAGAGGCTGACGAACCGCGGGATGCTGTCCACGGCTTGCCGCACCAGGATGGGCACCGCGATGGTGAACAGCGCCGAGATGATGGTAAAGAGCAACCCCGGCACAAACAGGCGCTTGTACGTCCAGAAGAAATGATTCAGCCGAGCAAGGGCACGCATCCGCAAAGCACGTTGGCGAGAGACAACACAGCGAGGAAGCTAAACGCGAGGCCCACTGAGCAGATCCGGCAAGAGGAGATTTTCGCTGGTTAAAACGCCACGTCAAGTTCGGGCGCAATGCCCTCTTCCAGTAGCCGTGCCGTGAGCCGCAGCAAGCGCTGTTGCTCGGGCCAGCGGAGGCGCAAAACGGCCTCTTCGGCGGGCAACCACGCGAAGGCGTCGTGCTCGTCGTCCAGCACGGGGTCGGCGGCGAGTTCAGCCGCGAAGGCTGGGATCAGGTTGATGCGGTCGTGCTGCCACTCGTAAAACGTGTTAACGGACGGCAGCGCCCACAGCCGCGTGGGGGCCTGCCCCGTTTCTTCGTGTAGTTCGCGCAGCGCCGTTTGCCAAGCCGTCTCGCCCGGTTCGATTTTGCCGCCCACCATCCGCCAGGCTCCGGCATAGGGCACGTGCGGGGCACGCCGCAGCAGCAAAAACAACAACGCCCCGTCCACATAGCGATACGGGTACACATCAACAACACGGACGGCAGCTTCGGGCATAGGGTGCAGGGTTTGGATGAGCAACATACGCCATGCACCAAAAAGGGGCGAACGCGTGATGCATCCGCCCCTGCCCATTGAGGAAAAATATGTGGTTCAGGCCGCCACTTCTTCGGTGGGAATAAGACCCATCTGCTGCAGCATGCCGAGGTTGTCTGATTCCTGCCATTCTTCGGCGATCTTGCCCTCTTTGAGGCGACAGATGTTGATCCCCGACGTGGTGCACCGATTGCCAGTGGGAGGCGCACCGAAGAAGCTGCCACTATGAATGGCCGAGACCGTCCAGCGAATCACCATCAGATCCCCTTGCACCACCACATGCGTCACCTCAGAGGTAATGTCGGAGAGGTTGGCGTGCATATCGAGGACCGACTGGCGGAGCCCGGCGCGGTCGGGGGTATAGCCCAGGGTGGGCGTATGGACGACGTAGTCTTCCGTGAACAGTTCGTCGATGAGGTCAATCTGGCCCTTGCCGTAAAGGTCAACCGAGAGGCGCTGGGCGATCGTTTTGGCGTCCATGATAAAGTCGGGGTTTTTAGAATTGAGATTGGAGGTATGGCTTGTTGGTCAAGCGCTCACCCTTATCACAGCACCCGCGGCCCGATTGGCTCATCATGGCGTGATTTTTTTCAGTTTTCAGTTATAAAAGAAAGCATCGGTTGTTGGGCGAGTTGTCAGGAATGAGAGAAGGCCTGTTTTCGGGCATGCAACTTCACTATCATTCTGTTGTCAGATGATTAACAACCTGCTTATCTTGGCGTCCCTTGCTCAGGGCATCTGTTCCTCCATCCGTTTTCCCCCGTTGTTGATGGCGCGTTTCTTTTTTGTTCTCCTGCTTCCGACCGTACTTCTTGCCACGCCACTCACGGCCCACGCCTACGACTGCTCGGCCCAAACCGAGATTCCGGAGGCCGAGTGCGAAGCCCTCATTGCGTTCTACAATAGCACCAACGGCGACAACTGGATTGACAACTCCGGCTGGCTCACTGACCCGATTGCTTCTTGGGAAGGTGTGACGATTGCGAACGGACATGTGCAAGAACTTATTTTTGTGGAAAACGCATTGAGTGGACATATACCCCCAGAGCTTGGCAATTTGGTCAATTTAAAGACTTTGTTTTTTTGGCTTAATGACCTGTCAGGAACAATACCGCCTGAATTAGGCAACCTTGTTAATCTGGAGCATCTGGATTTGGCTGACAACACTTTGACGGGAAATATCCCCCCTGAACTGGGTGCGCTTTCTAGTTTGAATAAACTATCACTGAATGACAATGACCTAACAGGAAATATCCCCCTCGAATTAGGAGATCTCCTTCAATTAGAGCATCTGGATTTAGGTTTGAATGACCTGACAGGAAGTATTCCTCCTGTACTAGCTAACCTTGTCAATTTGCAAATCCTCAGTCTTGCTAACAATGACTTGTCTGGAAATATTCCTCCTCAACTAGGAAATCTTTCCAATTTGGAGCAGTTGAGGCTCGAAGAAAATAGCCTGGAGAATATCCCGCCGGAGTTAGGTAACCTGACGAATTTGCTGGCGCTGTATCTCTTCGATAATCCTCTGTCCGGAAGTATCCCTGCAGAACTGGGCAATCTTTCTAACTTGGTGCATTTGTTTCTCTTCGATACGAATCTGTCAGGAAACCTCCCGCCAGAACTGGGCAATCTTTCTGATCTCGAGTGGTTGGCCCTCTCCAATACAGATTTGTCGGGAAGCATCCCGCTTTCGTTCACCAACCTCTCCTCCTTATTCCGCTTTCATTATGAAGGCACCAACCTCTGCGAACCGAGCGACCCTACCTTTCAGGCCTGGCTGAATAATATATCCAGCTTGAAAGGAACGGGGTTGGCCTGCCCCATCAACTGTGCCACCCAAAACGAAGTGCCCCAGATCGAATGCGAGGCGCTGGTGGCATTCTATAACAGCACCGACGGTGACAACTGGGCCAACAACGACGACTGGCTCACTGACCCAATTTCTTCATGGCATGGTATCGCTATTAGTGGAGGACATGTACAAGAACTAAACCTGTCCTGGAATGCACTAAATGGCAATCTTCCTCCCGAGATAGGCAATCTTGGAGAATTGAAAGAATTGTCCATGTCTCAAAATTCCTTGAACGGAGCTATCCCCGCGACGTTGGGCAATCTTTCCAATTTGCAGAATCTATCATTTCGTGGCAACAATCTGACAGGTAGTATTCCTTCTACATTAGGGGGGCTTTTTCAATTAGAATTGCTCGATTTAGGTGGCAATGAATTGACAGGCAGTATTCCCACTGAATTGAGTGACCTCGCCGATTTGAAGTACCTCATACTTAGTGGTAACTCATTGTCAGGCAATATCCCGGCTTTTCTTGGCAACCTTACCACCCTGATGCAACTTCGGATTGAGAAGAATGAGTTTTCCGGAACTATCCCTCCCGAACTAGGAAATCTGGTTAACTTGGAGGCGTTATTTCTTGAACGAACTTCCTTATCCGGAAACCTTCCTCCCGAATTAGGAAACCTCTCGAACCTGACGCACCTTCACCTCTTCGAGACCGACCTAGAAGGAAGGATCCCTGTGTCATTTACGAACCTTCCCCTCCAACGCTTTTGGTTCGAGGACACCAACTTGTGCGAACCGAGCGACCCTACGATTCAGGCTTGGCTCAATGGTATACAAGACCTAGAAGGAACAGGGTTGGCCTGTCCCGTCAATTGTGCGGTACAAACTAGAATCCCAGAGTTGGAATGCGAAGCTCTTGTGGCACTCTATAACACCACCGATGGCGACAATTGGAATGATAATTCAGGGTGGATTACTGAAGCCACTAGTTGGCATGGTGTAGATGTAGAGGATGGGCATGTTGCCGGACTATACCTCACCAGCAATGGATTGATGGGAGCCATTCCTTCTGCAATCGAGAATCTTACAATGCTTGAAGAATTGCAGCTTGATGAAAATTCGCTTTCCGGCCCAATCCCTGCCGAACTCAGCAGCCTCGCTAATCTAAAGGAATTACGCCTAGACACCAACAATCTGACAGGCCCCGTCCCTTCTGAATTGGGCAACATGCTCCAATTAGAGCGATTACTACTCAACAATAATACCTTCACAGGAGAGATCCCGCTCTCATTCATCAATCTATCCCTCGACTGGTTCCACTTCAACGACACCAACCTGTGTGAACCGCAAGATCCCGACTTCCAGGCTTGGCTCGACGGTATTGGCTTCCTGCTAAGCACGGAGGTGGCCTGCGAAATCATTCAGCCGGTCTTGACCATCACGTCGCAGAATCCCGACAGCGGCGTCGACATCACCGTCAGCCCCGCCGATATCAACGACGAAGCAAACGGCTCCACTGCCTTCACCCGCACCTATGATCTCGGCACACCCGTCACGCTCACCGCGCCCGATGTTGCGCCGGGAGGCAACATCTTCGCAGGATGGTTGCTCGATGGACAGACGTTTCCCGATAACCCGCTGCACGTCAACATGGGTGGCGACCACACCGCCACGGCCCTTTTTGAAACGCCGACGTGTACCCTCACTGTCGCCTCCGAAGACCCTGCGGTTGATGTCCTCATTTCGGTTAGCCTGGCCGACCTCGACGGCTTCGGCGATGGCACCACCCCGTTCAGCCGCACGTACGTCTGCGGCACCGAGGTGACCCTCACCGCACCGCCCGAAGCGGGAAGCAACGTCTTCACACGCTGGCTGCTCGACAACAGCCCGGAGACCAACACGCAAGCACTGACCGTGACCGTCGATGCCAATCGCGCCACGACGGCGGTTTACGGCCTCGCACCGCGCATCCTGACAGTGAACTCGCAAAACCCAGAATCGGGCGTTGAGATCAGCGTCAGCCCAAGCGCCACCAACGGCCTCGCCGATGGCACCACGGCCTTCACGCGCACCTACGACGACGGCACCAACGTGACGCTCACGGCACCAGAGATGGCCCCTAATGGCAATCCGTTCACCGAATGGCAACTCGATGGCACCACGGCGACCACCAACCTGTCGCTGCTGGTAGCGATGAATGCCAGCCATACCGCCACGGCGGTGTATGGGTCGCCTTCCTACACCGTAAACGTAGGCTCGCAAAACCCCGATGCAGGCGTTCCCATCATGGTGAGCCCTGCCGACGAAAACAGCGATGGCGACGGCCTGACCGCCTTCAGCCGTACCTACCTCAGCGGCACCCCCATCAACCTGACCGCACCGGATACTTCGCCCGAAGGCAACCCGTTTGGCAAATGGGCGTGCGGAGCCACAGAAACGATGGAGGCCACAGTTGCTTTCTCGGTCAGAAGCAACGCCACCTGCACCGCTTATTTCCTGATCCCGCCCGATGGCGGCTCTACCGAAACGGACATTGGAGAGACGGTGAGCTTAAGCTGGAGCGCCATCCCCGGTGCGGATCGCTATCATGTCCAGGTGAGCGATGGGCCGTCGTTTGGCAAGCTGGAGGCGTTGGTGGTAGACACCGACACGGTGACCACAAACCGCTTCGACGTCCCGCCGGGCCTGCTCTCTTCCGAGCAGAACTTCTTCTGGCGCATCCGGTCGGGCATCACGGGCGAAACGACCACGCGGTGGTCAGGCTGGTCCGACCAGAGCGTGATTCCCACGGTGGTCGAACGGCTGGACGACACGATCCCTTCGTCGTTTACGCTGGAGAACTATCCCAACCCATTTAATCCAAGCACCACGATTCGGTATTCGTTGCCGGAGGCCGGCGACGTCACGCTGGTTGTTTTTGATGCGACGGGCCGCCATGTCGTCACGCTGGTGAACGGAGCGCAACCCGCCGGTCTGTATGAGGCTACCTTCGAGGCGGGCGATTTGCCGAGCGGCACGTATTTCTTCCGCCTCGAACAAGGCACGTACCGCGAGACGCGGGCGATGCTGCTGGTGAAGTAAAACGCCGGACGCACTAGCAAGCGACAACCTTACCGCACCAACAACCGCGTCGCCTGCACGGTTTCGCCTTCTACCTGCACGGCGTAAACGCCGGTTGGCAGGTGGCTCGCGTCGAAGGCAAACGAGGTCTCCTGCACCACCGTCTCGTTGAACAGCACCGCCACCTGCCGCCCCAGCATATCGTAGACGCGCACCTGCACCGCCTGCGGCTGATCGACGCGGAGGGTGAGGGTGGTTTCGGTCGTCACGGGGTTGGGAAAGAGGTCGATGTGGAAAGCAGGAGTGGGCACTTCCTCCGTGGCGGTGACCTCCAGCGGGGTGACGTAGATCTCGAAAAGGCGGTTGCTGGCGCTGGACGGGGTGATGTTGGGGCGCTCGGCAAGGATGCCGCCGTACATCCAACCGACAAACGTGCGCCCGTCGAGTTCATGGAGTTGGATGACCTCGTTGGCGTAGTGCGGAAGCCCCTCGGCGGGAATAAAGACGGCGTTGGAGCCCAGCCGGGCGGGGAGGCGCACGGGCCAGATGGTTTCGCTGGAGGTACCGTCGGCGTGACGCGTAAACGTGGTGATCTCGTTGAGGAACGGCACAAGGTCGTCGGGGACCAGTTCGCCCGCGATGTCGTCGTAATAATACATGCCGATGCCACCGAAAAAGGTGGTGTGCATCGCGGCGGTGCGGGCGTCGAAAAGCGGCACGGCGGGGCAGGTGTAGTGGCTCATGCGCTGTTCAAAATCCCAATCGACCGTGTAGGCGTCGTCTTTCATGTAGATCGGGTTGAGGAAGGGCAAATCAACGGTTTTTTGGAAGACACCGCCGTATGCCGCCCAGCCCAACGTGCCATCGGGATACACCACCGGTGCCGTGGTGAGGTCGCGGCGGTGAAACTGGTCGGTGTCGGTCGCGGCTTCGTAGTCGGCAATCGCCAGCGTGGTGCCGTCGTCTTCGATGCGAAAGCTGCGCACCTGCTCGGTATACGCCTGCGTGAACGTGAGGCCACTCCGGCTGTACTCACCGTCGAAGTCATGCCCGAAGGCCAGGTAAAACCGTCCGTCCAGATACTCCATTTCGCCGCCCGTCACCTTCACTCGGGAGTCTGTGATCTGGCGGATGTGCGGCTCCAGCGCCGTACCATTAATCACGGCATCAATAAGCGCCGGCACCTGCAGCGCCGTCAGGGTCGGGAACGTAATCTTGCGATCTTCGGCGTTGCTGTGGCCGTAGCCGCCGAACACATACAGGGATTCGCCCACCTGCGCGTACTGTGTGTTCGTTGAACGCAGCGGATCGGCCAGTGAATCGGGCAAGGCATCCAGTGATGCCGACCACACCTCCCGCGTTTCGGGGTTCATCACCCAGAGGTCGTTGTTGGCAAAGGGGAGCGGAAACGGATTGACCGCAAACCCATGCAGCCCGTTGGTGCGCCCGCTCACAAACAGCCAGCGTCCCTGGTGCTGCGCAAAGGCAAACGAATGCAGCCCCGGCGCGGACGGCATGGTCGTTTCGACGAGTTCGAGTTCAAACGGAACCGCAGGTCCGTACTGGGCCTGCGCAGGCACAACAAAAAGACCGGCGCAGACAACCAGCGCCACACAGAAAAAACGCATCAAAGCAAGAGAATCAGCAGGTAAAACAACACGGTCGGAATATCGACAACGCAAGATCAAGCATTAGAGGTTGTTGAGGTTTTCAGCTTGGTGCAAGCAAGATCACAAATCTTAACAGCGTCTTAGACCGGGCATGCGAATATCCTATTCCCCAAAAGACCGCGCAACGCAAAAAAGCGCCCTCGCATGGTTAGGGCAAGGGCGCTTGGGAACGGACGACGGGGCTTCTACTTGATCAACTGCATCGTGCGGGTCTGCACGGTGCCGCCCGCCTCCATCCGGTACAGGTACACGCCCGATGGCACGAAACTCCCGGCATCGCTGCGGCTGTCCCACGTGATCTCCTGTACCCCCGCGTTCATGGCTCCATCCACCAGCGTCGCCACCTGTTGTCCGAGGGCGTTGTAGATGGTCAGCCGCACATGGGCTGCCTCCGGCAAGGCAAAGCGGATGGTCGTGCTGGGATTAAACGGGTTGGGATAGTTCTGATCAAGGCGGAACGAGGCGGGGGTTTCATCCACCAGCGCCTGCAGCGCCGGGCGCAGTTCTTGTTCCGACGCCGACGGCGTAGCGCCCAACCCGGCGAGGATTTGGTTTGCTTGATCGATGATCGTCTGTGCTACCACGCTTGGAATACGCCCTCCAAACAACGCACGCGGGGATAGGCCCGGAATCCCCAAGGCGTGATCCTCAGAGACCAACGAGACAAAGCCGATGACACTGCGCAAGGTGCGAAGGGTGCCATTGGTATCGTCGGCGAGTGCCCGTTGCTGGGCGGCACCCAGCCGCGCTTTCAAGATCGAAGCCAGGTTGGGGCTGATTTGCCCGTCGGCTTCATACCCTGCCACCACCGCTGCCAGCTTGCCGATGCGCTCGGCGGGCGTGGGCGCGACGCGCAGGATCATACCAAACAAACTGCCGATGAACAGATCACCGTTGTCGCTGAACGTGAGGCTGCTGGCAAAATTAAGCCCACCCGCCAGCGTTTCCTTCGATCCGTCGGCGTAGAGTTTGGTGACGCTGCCCGTGCCGGGAATAAAACCGGAGGCCAGATCAAAGTTGGCAATCATCGAAACCGCCGGGGTGCCATCCACCGGATCGACCGCGAGGTCGGTGAGCAGCGTCAGGCCATCCTGATACACCGAGACGTTGCCCTGTAGATCGACGGCATATACCGTGGCAGCCTTCGGAAGAAACGGGAATCCCGTCAGCGACGACACCAGAAACTGGTCGCCCTTGAAGGCAATGCCCGTCGGGACGGTGTTGAAGAACGGCGGGCCAACAGGCGTAGGATTGGGCAGGTCGGGGAACTGGGCAAACAGGCTTAGTTCACCCGTGTCGCTATTGCGGCGAAAAATGGCGTTGGCGGCAGCATCCACGATGAACAAATCGCCACCTGGTCCCCACACGGCGCGGTACGGGTTGCTTTCGGCAACGCCGGGGTTGGAAACGGCAAAGTCGCTGATGTTCTCCACCGAGGCAGCATCATCCGCGCTGCGGGGAGCATCACCGGGGGTAAAGCCACCCATGTCGAACATGAGCAGCGACATCGAAATGGCATCCGAGCCTTGTCCCTGGAGCATAAGCAGGTTGCCATCCGCGTCGAACAGCACGTCCGTGGGGCCCGTGGTTTCGTCGCCGAACGACTCGGAGGGCAAGCCTTCAATGACGGCATGCACCTGCCCGTCTGGGGTCACGACGGAGATGCGTCCGTCGTTGTTGCCGGTGCCTTGCTCTGCCACCCACAGGTTGCCGTCGGCGTCGAAGGTCATGCCCAGCGGGCTGTTTAGCCCCGCCGCGTAGATGCTTACGTTTTCCTGAGCCGCCGCCGTGGGGACAACAAAAAGAAGCAATAACAAAAAGAGCGGTAGTGTTTTCATGGTTGTACGAAATATGGTTTTTCAAAGGGGTGATAAAGAGAAGGAAAAGGGTTAAGCGCCTGTCGGCATTACGGGTGCCGCCTCCCGCTGGAAACACCAACAGTACTCATTTCCCGTGGCGTCTTCAAGGTCATACCCGGGGCAGCGGGCCGAAGCACGCACACTAATTGGCCGCAACAACAGCCTGATCAGGCAACGTTTGCAGATACTGATGAATCGCTTGCATCTCGTCGTCGGTCATGTGCTGAAACGCCTCCACAGGCATCCACTCGGGGTCAATGGCCTGCCCGCTGGGGCGCACGCCGTCACGCAAGGCGGTTTTGAAGAGATCGAACGTCCACGCACCCGCCGCGGTCAGGTCCGGGACGGGCGGACCTTCTGGTGCAAAGCTGGGGCCACCACGCAGGTCTTCGCCATGACATTCGGTGCAGGCAATGGAGGTCAGGTACTGGCCATAATCCCGCGTCGGGCCCGGCGTGGGATGGGTCACAGGCGTGTGCGCAGCAACAGCGTACTGCTCCACATCGAGCATAAAGTTGAACAGCACCCGCCCCAGGAAGCGAATCTCGGTGGGGGCCAGTTCATTGTCGACGGGCTCCAGCGTTTTTAAGTAGGCAATCAGGGCCTCGGCGTCGGCATCGCTGAGGTGGTGAAACATGGGCGCAGGCATCACGATGTTGACCTTGCCATCGGGACCCACACCGTGCCGCAGTGCCCGGTCCCAGTCCGCATCGGTAAACGTCCGTCCGATTCCACCCGCGCCCGCCGTCAGGTTCGGCGCGATCATCCGAAACGGCGGCGCATCCACCATAACGTTGCCCGCCATCCCTTCGCCGTGACATTCATTGCAAAAAAGAATCTGTGCCAAATGATTCCCACGTGCCAACTGCACCGAGTCAGCCCGCACTGAGGTAACGGCAGGCGTCACCTCGTAGGTTTTGTTCAGCTTCATCCCGGTGCGTACATAAAGCACGCCTGCGGCCACCACGACCAGACCAACCAACACGCCCAGCAGAAGGCCCACACCTTTCAGTATCCGTTTCATCGTTTGTCTCACCAAAAATGCTATATTTAAGCGTCGCGAAAAGCAGCCCGTGCTGCCCCGTTTTCTTTATCACAGAAAAGCGGGCGGGATTGGCTCATTTTTTTGGTGAGCGGAAAGGAGGAGGTGGAAAGCATATGTTTGAGAACAAAAAAGAAGGCGACAGAAAACGGCATCTGTAGCATCGTGCTGATGGCGCAGCGCGGGCTACGCCCTACCACCGACACAAGAAAAAACCACACGTCCAAGAGCTTACCCCCCATGTCCACCAACCGAAAGCCCTCCGTCACGCGTTTGCTCGAAGCCATCGAGGCCGGTGACCGCCGTGCGATGGATGCGCTGTTTCCGCTGGTGTATGAGGAGCTGCGCAGCCTCGCGCAGATGCAGCGCCAGCGGTGGCAGGGAAACCACACCATGAACGCGACGGCGCTGGTGCACGAGGCGTACCTCAAGCTAGTGGATCAGGACAAGGCCCACTACCGCAGCCGGGCGCACTTTCTGGCGGCGGCCTCCAAGGCCATGCGGCACATCCTCATTAACTACGCCCAGCAGCAGCAGGCCCAGAAGCGCGGCGGCGACCAACAGCGGATGTCGCTGGACGACCTGCGCGACGTGCTCGGCGGGACGTTTACGATGTCGGACGAACGCGCTGACCAGTTCTTGATGCTGGAAGCAGCCCTGCGCCGCCTGGAGGGCGAAAGCGAACGGCAGAGCCGCATCGTCGAATGCCGCTTCTTTGGTGGCATGACGATTGAAGACACCGCCACCGCCCTCGACATCTCGCCTGCCACCGTGAAGCGCGGCTGGACGATGGCACAGGCGTGGCTGCACCGCGAAATAAAAAACGCTGCCTGAGTACGCTGAACCTGTATGCCAACGAACCGCTGGGATCACCTCGAACACCTGCTCGAACAAGCCCTGCAACTGCCGGTCGACGAGCGGGCCGCATGGCTGGAGCAACTGGCCAACGACGATGCCGACCTGCACGCTGAACTCGTCTCGCTGATTGATGCCTACGACGGCGCCCCGACGTTTTTCGACCAGATGGCGCACGACGTGGTCGAGGCCACGACCCACGCTTCCTCGCCGCCGAAAGCAGGCAAGCGCATCGGCCCGTATCACCTGCTCGAAGAAATCGGGCGGGGCGGCATGGGGCGCGTCTTCCTCGCCGAACGCGCCGACGTGGGCAACCGCGTGGCCCTCAAGCTGGTCCGCGGCGGCCTCGCTGCCCCCGAAACCGTGCAGCGCTTCCTGTTCGAGCGCAAGGTGCTGGCCCGCCTCAACCACCCGCACATCGCCCGCCTGCTCGATGCCGGCGTCACCGACGACGAGACGCCGTTCTTCGCGATGGAGTACGTGCAGGGCGAATCGCTGACGCACTACTGCGACCGCAAACGCCTCTCGGTCGATCAGCGGCTGGACCTGTTTATGCAGGTGACGCAGGCGGTGCAGTATGCCCACCGCAACCTCGTCGTCCACCGCGACCTCAAGCCCTCGAACATCCTTGTCACCGACGAAGGCACCGTCAAGCTGCTCGATTTCGGCATCGCCAAACTACTGGAAGGGCCCGACACCGAAACGCCCGGCACCCCGCTCACCCGCACCGGGATGCGTGTCCTGACGCCCGAATACGCCGCGCCCGAGCAGGTAAACGGCGAGGCGGTGACCACCGCCACCGACGTGTATGCCCTCGGCGTGGTGCTCTACGAACTCTTGACCGGGCGGCGTCCGTATCAGGTGCGTGGCACCGACCGCGCCTGGGAAGACGTGATCTGCAACGTGGAGCCGCAAAAACCCTCCACCGTCGTCACCCAGACCACCGACGAAACCAAACCTTCCACCGTCAGCGAGGCGCGTTCGACGCAGACAGAGCGGTTGCGCCAGCGCCTCAGCGGCGACCTCGACACCATCTGCCTGAAGGCGCTGCGCAAAGAGCCGGAGCGCCGGTATGCCAGCGCCGAGGCGTTTGTGGAAGACATCAAGCGGCATCTGGCGGGGTTGCCTGTGGAAGCACGGGCAGCGACGGCGTCGTACCGGCTGCGCAAGTTTGTGCAGCGCAACCGGGGCGCGGTGCTCGCCACCAGCCTTGTGATCCTGGCACTGGCCGCCGGACTGGGCGTGGCGCTGTGGCAAGCCGTAGAGGCGCGGCAGGCACAAGCACAGGCCGAGGAAGCCCTCGCTGAGTCGGAAGAAGCCCAGGCGTTTCTGGTCGAGTTGTTTAACCTCAACAATCCGCTCTCGACGGAAGAGGTGCGGGGCGACACGGTAACAGCCCGCACCATCCTGCGGCAAGGGGCCCAACGCATCGCCGAAGAACTGAGCGACCAGCCGAAGATACAGGGCGCGTTGCTCAACCAGATCGGCCTCGTGAATCTAAACCTGGGGCTGTACGACGAAGCCGACTCGCTCCTCAACGCCGCGCTGGCCCTGCGCCGCGAAGCGCTGGGAAATGAACATCCGTCCGTCGCCGAGACGCTGAACAACCTCGGCTCGATGCACCGCGAGCAGGGCGACTTTGAACACGCCCTCGACCTGCACCAGCAGGCCCTCGCCATTCGCCGCGCCGCGCTGCCCGCCGCCCACGAAGACGTGGCGATGAGCCTGAACAACATCGGCCTGACGCTCGACAACCTGGGGCGCTTTGAAGAAGCCGAGACCCACCTGCGCGAAGCGCTCGCCATTTTCCAACAGGTGTTCGGCGAAGATCACGAGCACACGGCGCTGACCCATGGCAACCTCGCCGGGGCACTGCGGCGGCAGGGAAAAAGCGAAGAAGCCGAAGTAGAATACCAGGCCGCCGCCACCCATTCGCGCAATGTGCTGGGCGACAAACACCCGCTGTACGCGCAGGCGCTGAACAACTTCGGTGTCTTCCTCAACAACGAGGGCAAATATGCGCAGGCCGAACAGCAATACCGCGAGGCACTCGCCATTTATGAGGAACTGGTTCCGGAAGACCATCCGCATCCGGCGCTGCTCATGAACAACCTGGGGCGCTCGTTGCAGGAGCAGAGCAAGCTGGATGAAGCGGAGGCGTTCTTTCAGGAATCGCTGGTGCGGCTCGAAGGCATCTTCGGCGACCACGTCAACATCGCCCACATCCGCAGCAACGTGGCCTATGTGCAGTACGAGCGCGAAAACTATGAGGCCGCCGAGGCATCGTACCAGCGGGTGCTGGCCGACTACCGCCGCCATCTGGGTGACGACCACCCCTATGTGGCCGAGGCACTGACCAACCTCGGAGCCGTGTACAACGGGCAGGACAAGTGGGACGAGGCACTCGCCAGCCACCAGGAGGCCCTCACCATCCGCGAAGCCAAGCTGGGTGCCGACCACCCCGATGTGGCCCTTACCTTCAGCAACATCGGCTCCGTGTACCACGACCGGGGCAACTGCGCCGCCGCCACGCCGTACTTCGAGCGGGCCCTCGCCATCGCCCGTGACAAGCACCCGGAACGCCACCCGCGCACGGCGTTGTATATGAGCAACCTCGGCGGCTGTTTAACAGCGCTGGAACGTTTCGACGAAGCCGAGCCCCTGCTCACCAGCAGCTACGACATTTACCTCGAATTACACGAGCCGACATACTATCTCACCGAGCAAACCCGCGAGCGCCTCGTCACCCTGTATGAACAATGGGACAAACCCGACGAGGCGGCGCGGTATCAAGACGGAACATGATCTTGGAGCTTTTGTCGACTTTTTCCGTCTCGGATGACAAGAACCGATGAAGGTGAGCGTTTTGCCCACCCTTTGGTGTACTATCCATAGACGACCCGACCCTATCTTCTTCACCCATGTCTTTTAAACTCATCGTCACCTCTTCGGAGACGCCCGGCGCGCCGCGCTCGTATGTGTTCGACAAGGAGCACATCACCATCGGGCGCAGCACGATGAACGACCTGCCCCTGTACGACCCCAAGCGCCTCGTCAGCACGCGGCACGCCGAGATTCGCTGTGACGACGCCTGCCACATCATGGACCTGGGCAGCAAGAACTTTACGTTTCTCAACGGAGAACGCCTGCATCCCGGCCAGCCCTATGACCTGACCGATGGGGACGCCCTGCGCATCGGTGCCTTCGATATTGCCTTCCATCAGGAATCGCCGCCGACGGGCAGCATGGGGGTCATTGCCATCGACATCCCTTCGACGCTTCAGTTCGATGCCCAGCCGCCCACGGTGCGGACGCTCTACGAAACCCTCGACACCGTCCCGCCCGACCGCCGCGAAGACACCCTGCGACAGACGCTGGAAAAGCTGGCGCTGCTTAACGAACTGACCGCCGAAATCGGAGCCTCGCAAGATCCCAAGGCCATCATGGACCGCATCGTCGAAACCGCCATGCAATCGGTGGAGGCCGCGCAGGGACTGATTACGCTGGTGGATGAAAAAAATGACCAGTCGGCCCACACGTTTATCCGCCGGATGACGGACACCGAGGAGCAGTTCCACGTGAACCAGCACCTGCTGGGCTGGATGCAAGAGCACAAGAAACCCCTACGCCTCAACGATGCCGCCCGCGAGGCGTGGAACTACGGTATCTATGCGGGCATCTCGTTTCAGTCGGTGCTCTGTGTCCCGCTGATGACCCGCTCGGCCCTCACGGGCATCCTCACCGTGTGTAACAAAAACGACGCAGCGGGCTTCACCGAGTCCGACGAACGGCTGCTGGCGATTATGGCGGGGCAATCGGCACAGATCCTGGAGACGGCGCGGCTGCAAAAAGAGCAACAGCGGCTTCTGCGCGTGCAGGAAGAAATGCGCCTTGCCTACGACATCCAGACCAACCTGCTGCCCAAACAAAAGCCCCTCTTTCCCGGCTACGAAATCGCAGGCACCAGCCTCCCGGCCCAGACCGTCGGCGGCGACTACTTCGACTACATCAAGCTGAGCGATCACCGCGTGGCGCTGTGTGTGGGCGATGCGGTGGGCAAGGGCCTACCCGCCTCGCTGCTGATGGCGAATACGCAGGCGACGCTGCGGGGGCAGACGCCGTGGGCCAACTCGGTGCAGGAATGCCTCGAGCGCTCGAACAAGCTGCTGTATGAAAGCACCAAGCCCGGCGCGTTTGTCACGCTCGTCTACGGCATCCTCGATACGCAGGCGCACACGTTTCGCTATGCCAACGCCGGACACAACCGCCCGCTGTTGCTGCGTCCGGGGTATGCGCCCGTGGAACTGCCCGCAGGTGGCCTCGTCCTCGGCGCGGTGAGCAACATGAGCTACGACGAAGACGTGTGCGCCCTCTTGCCGGGCGACGTGCTCGTGCTTTTCTCCGATGGCATCACCGAAGCGTTCAATGAACACCGCGAGCAATTCGACGATCCTCGGCTGGCGCAGTTGATCCAACGGGGGGCGCACCTCTCGGCCCAGGACCTCGTCGATACCATCATCCGCGAAGTCTGTGCCTTCGTCGGCGATGAACCGCAGACCGACGACATGACGCTGGTGGTGGCGAAACGGGTGGGGTAACAGTCGTTCAGGTTTCCATCCATTGCAGCGATGTTTCTGGCCCGACGCGCCCTGGCGCACCGTTACGGGTTTTAGTTTCCCCAAACCTCTTCCCTCAAACCTCTTCCCCCAATCCCCTTCCCACCGAACCCTGCTGCGTCGTACATTCTGGCCTTACCCCCTTGTTAATAAGCTGCGCGGAATGATGCAGAAGTACGGCATGTTGTTCGGAGCCTTGGTGTTCATCGCGTTCGGAGCCCTCCTACCGGTCTATGGTCAAGCCATTGATCACTGGGAGACGGTGGTGTACGACGACGACGTGTGGCGCTACCTGGTGCCTACCGACGAGCCCAACGCAGCATGGCGCACATTAGGATTCGACGATGCCGCATGGAACAGCGGACCCGGCGGTTTTGGCTATGGCGACGACGACGACAACACCGTGCTGGAGAACATCCTGTCGGTGTACCAGCGGCAAACGTTTGTAATAAACGACCTGAACCGTATCGAGGGCGCAGTACTGCATGTGGACTTCGACGATGCGTTTGTGGCCTACCTCAACGGCGAAGAAATTGCTCGCAGCACCATCGGTACCGAGGGCGACTTCCCATCCTTCGACCAACCCGCCGACGGCCTGCACGAAGCGGATCTCTACCAAGGCAATACCCCGTTCGGCATCATCGTCCCCAAAGAACGTTTAAACGCGGGCGAAAACCTGCTGGCGGTGCAAACCCACAACGAAAGCACCACGTCATCCGACCTTACCTCGCGGGTATTCTTTTCCGTCGGAGTCACGGGGTCGGGCCGGACCTATAGCGACCCGCCCGACTGGTTCGTGGCACCCCGCCTCAACCCGGAGTCCTTCACGTCCAACCTCCCTATTGTTGTCATCGACACCCAGGGGCGTTTTATCCCCGACGAACCCAAAATCCTGGCCCACATGGGCATCATTCACAACGGCGACGGGGTTCGCAATAGCACCGACGATGCATTTAATAACTACGATGGGCTGATTGGCATTGAGTTGCGCGGGGCCTCCTCGCAGGCCATCTTTCCCAAAAAGCAATTCGCCATCGAGACCCGCGATGCCGACGGCGAAGACCAAGACGTAAGCCTGCTGGGTTTTCCCGAGGAGGAAGACTGGATCCTGCAAGGGCCCTACAGCGACAAGTCGCTGATGCGCAACGTGCTGAACTACCACTTATCGAACCAGATTGGGCGCTACGCCAGCCGCACCCGGTTTGTGGAAGTCGTGATCAACAACGAGTACCAGGGCGTTTTTGTGCTGATGGAACGCATCAAACGCGACAACAACCGCGTCGATATTTCCACGCTGAACCCGGACGAGATCAGCGGCGACGACCTCACAGGCGGCTATATCCTCAAGATCGACAAAAGCGAGGGCAGTGAGGTGGGCGGCTGGCAATCGCCGCATCCGACGCGCCCCGGCTCGCCCCACCGCGTTTTTTACCAGTACCACGTGCCCCGCCCGTCGGAGATTGTACCGGAACAGGAGGCTTACATCCAGGATGTGGTGGCGACGTTTGAAGAGGTGATGGTAAGCTCTGACTTCGCCAACCCGGAAACGGGCTATGCGCAATACATCGACGTGGAATCGGCCATCGATTTTGCCTTGCTGAATGAGATTTCCCGCAATGTGGACGGCTACCGCCTCAGCACGTTTTTCTACAAGGACAAAGACAGCATCGGCGGGGGCAAGCTGGTCTTCGGGCCGATTTGGGACTTCAACCTCGGCTTCGGCAATGCGGACTATTACGATGGCGGCAGCAACATCGGCTTCCAGATTGCGATCGGCGTCCCCGAGACCGATGGCCTCCAGCCGCCGTTCTGGTGGGCCAAGCTGTGGGGCGATTCTACGTTCCAGACCCTCGCCCTCGAACGGTGGCAGGCGCTGCGGCAGGGCCCCTTCCACACCGACTCGGTGATGCAATTCATCGACGCCCAGGCGGCGCTGCTGAACGAAGCGCAGGCCCGCAACTTCGAGCGCTGGCCCGTCCTGAACCAATACGTGTGGCCCAACAACTTCGTCGGTGGCTCCTACGCCAACGAGATCAGCTTCCTGAAAAACTGGGTGACGGAGCGGCTGGAGTGGATGGACAACAACGTGGGGGCGCAGAATGTAAACACCGAAACACCGTTGCCCCGTAGTGCCTTTAGCCTGACAGCCCCGTATCCCAACCCGTTCACCGATGAGACGACGTTTACGTTATCGCTGCGCCAATCCGGCTCCGTAGAGGCTGCGCTGTACGATATCCTGGGTCGCCGCGTGCGCACGGTGGCGACGGGCGTGTTTGAGTCGGCGCGTCTGCATCCGCTCACCGTCTCTGCTGAGGGGCTTGCGAGCGGGATTTACCTGCTGCACGTCAGCGGGCCATCTTTTTCCACCACGCGCCCGGTGATGGTGGCTCGTTAGGCTCTGAGCGATAATTCGCCCAGGGACTCCGGACGGATCTTTTGCACCCAACCCCGCCCACTTTCTCGGCCCATAGCGCTGCCATGAACCTCCAAAGTCGTTCAGGGCTGGCCACAAAATCTCTCGTCCTCTCCATCCTGTTGAATTATCGCACAGCGCTTAGCCCCGCCCGATGTACGGCATCTTCGTTGCCATCACGGTGAGGAACTGCACGTTGGCGTCCAGCGGCAAACCCGCCATGTAGAGCACGGCGTCCACCACATGCTTGACATCGAAGGTCGGCTCGGCGACGATGGCTCCGTGCGCCTGCAACGCCCCTTCACGCATAGGGGTCGCC
The DNA here is from genome assembly GCA_030428385.1 of Rhodothermia bacterium. Classification (GTDB taxonomy): domain Bacteria; phylum Bacteroidota; class Rhodothermia; order Rhodothermales; family JAAAOL01; genus JAUIDY01. Next base: position 31,221 of record JAUIDY010000063.1, read on the forward strand.
ATTTCCGTGGCGGTGTTGCCGATGTCGATCTGACCACACGCGATGTTGTATTTGCGCCCGTCGAGCGAGGTAGACCGCGTGAGGCCGGTGACGGCGTGTTTGGTGGCAGTATACGGTGCCGAGTTAGGGCGCGGCACATGCGCCGAGATAGAGCCGTTGTTGATGATGCGCCCGCCCTGGGGCGACTGGCTCTTCATCAGCTTGAAGGCTTCCTGGGTACAGAGAAATACGCCTGTCAAATTGGTCGCCACCACGTGCTGCCATGCCTCGTAGGTTATGTCTTCGAGCAGCGCTTTCGGTGCACCCACGCCTGCGTTGTTGAACAGCAGGTCCAGCCGCCCGAACGTGGCTTTTGTCTGTGCGAACAGGTGCCGCACCGCCGCTGGATCGGTCACGTCCGTGGGCACGACCAGGGTGCGACCGGCCTCGGCCCCGGATTCCTGCACCGTTGCTTCGAGGGCGTCTTGGCGACGACCGGCCAGCACCACGGCATATCCAGCGTCCAACAATCCAAGGGCGGTGTGTTTACCGATGCCGGAACTGGCTCCGGTGACAAGGGCGACAGGCATAATTCGTGGTTGTTGTGATGGGGGAACGACACAACCACAAGGTACAACAAAGCCTACATCGAAAACCCGACGGCGATGAACAGGTTGCGGCCCCGGCTCGGCAGGTTGCCGATGCTGAGGTGCTCGTGGTAAAACGTGTCGAATACGTTCTCGATGCCTGCTTTCAGCCCGAGTTCGGACGTAACCTGGTAGCTCGCCCGCAGGTTGAGGATGTTGAACCCGTCGGTCACGTCTTCGTCGGCGGCTTCGGAGGCGCGGTTCTGCGCGAGTGCCCAGCGGCTTTCTACCTCGCCCTGCCACACGCCCCGGTCGTATCGCAGGCTGATGAAGCCTTTAACCGGGGGCACCATCGGCATCGGATCATCCAGCGTCAGGATGTGCCCCTCCGCGAAGGAGGCGGACGCCGCCACATCCAGTCCACGCCCCAGTTCATACAGCCCACTTGCCTCGGCCCCGACGAGATACGCATCCTGGGTGTTTTCGTAAACCCGGAATCGATAGGTGGACGCCCGCCCGCCCAGCGCCGCGCCAATGCCGGGGTCGCTGATGCCGATGATGTAGTGATGCAGGCGGTTGTAGAAACCCGTCAGCCGCATTCCCAGCCGCCCGCTGACATGCTCAAGCCCCAGTTCCACCTGGCGGCTGCGCTCGGGCTTGAGGTCGGGGTTGCCAGTGTAGAAGTAGCCGTCCACGTAGTTGTAGACGTAATGCCCGTAGTTCTCCACGTTGGTGGGCAGCCGGGCGGTGTTGGCGAGCGAAAGGCGCACCCGGGTTGCGGGACGCAGCGTGTATTCCAGCACGGCGCTGGCGCTCACGAGCTGGTACTGCCGCGCCGTCTCCTCGATGCCATAGCGCGAGCGAAAGATCGACGCCATGTCGGCCCGTTCCACGTCGCGTTCCGAAAGGTCGAAGCGAACGTTCGTGCGGACGTTGAGGCGGTCCGAGAGCGGGCGGCGTACGTCCAGCGTCGCGGCGGTGTTGAGCGCCACCACATCGCCTACGTTCAGCAAATACATGTCGGGGATGTTGGGAAAGAGGCTGAACATCCACATGTCGCCGAACTGCTTCACCTGATGTGCGTCGAGCGTGAGGCCGACATTTGTTTTTCCGACCGTGCTGCGGAGCCGGGCGAGGCCGCCCCACGTGTCGGTGTAGCCGAACATCGGCATGTACATCCCGCGCATCACGTCGCGCTCCATCACGTCGCGGAAGCGATCGTCCATCCAGTGATCGACATGGTTGTGGTAGGCGCGCCCCTCGACCTCGTCGAGCCATGCAACAGCAGGTGTGCCTTCATACGCGAGGCTGTAGATCCGTGCCTGCGCCAGCGTGGCATCCATCAGCAGCACCGGATAGCCCACGTTCCACGCATCGTCGCCGAGGAACGACGCCGTCAGTTGGTGGCGGTCGCCGAGCTGCGAGGCCAGGCTGAGCTTGTAGTTGCGCTTCTCGAAGCCCGAGTGGGTGATCGTCTCCTGTCCGCCCGGCGCGAAGTCGTCGGCCTTGCGGTAGGAGAAGCTTCCGCGTGCCGCAAAGCGCCCGCGTGACGCCGCCCCTGCCACCCGCACCCGCCGTAGCGCCGCTACCGACTCGAAGCCCGACTCCACATCCAGCGCATACGGCCTTGCAAAATCCGGCCGCTCGGTGACGAGGTTGACCGTTCCGCCAATCTGCGACGCCTGCGTCAGGTCGAAGCCGCCTTTGCTCACTTCCAGCTTTTCCAGGTTCTCCGGCTCCACGTAGCTCGACGCCGGGTCCATCTTATCGACGCACGCCCCGTAGATCTTCATGCCGTCGATGACGAGCCCCACCTGCCCGCCGCTCAGACCACGAATGGTGGGCTCCCACGCGAAGTTGGCCCGCTGAATCAACTCGACACCCGCGACGCGCTGCAACAGATCCTCGGTGGCATTGAGCTTTTGCTGCGGCGCGGCGAGGTCGTTGCTGGTGGCGGCGTGGCTCTGCACCAGCACTTCCTCCATCGGAAGGACGGCGGCCTGGAGGCGCACCACGATTGGTTCTGGAGCAGGAATGGCTACCGTCATGTGCCTGGTTTCGTACCCCACAGCAGAGATGCGCAGTGTGTAGGCGGCAGGCGGCAGGCGCAGGGAAAAGTAGCCGTCGTTGTTTGTGGCCGTTCCGGTGTTTGTACTTTCGACCAGAACAGAAGCCAACGGTACGGAAAAATCGGCGCTGGCGTCCACCACGCGGCCTTCCAACAGTACAGGCTGCTGCTGGGCCAGCGTCGGCACTACCACGAAACACGCGATCAGCAACGAGCAAAAAGCGGCGGTGAAAATGAAGGGGAAACGCATCATATCGGGTGGCTTCTCAATGAACGACGAGCACAGGCGCAGAATAAACACGGGTTTCGGTACGGGCTTGCACGAGGTAGACGCCCGCCGGAAGGCCCCGCACATCGGCGTCGATGCGAAACGGTCCGACCGGAGCGGTCGAGTCCCACAACACCCGCACACGCCGCCCCAACACATCCACCAGATGCACCGTCAGCGGCCCAGCAGCAGGCACCGCCACATCGAGCCGCAGGTGATCGGTAGCGGGATTGGGGAACGAGGTTAGCGCAAAATCAATCACCGGCTGACCAGGCGCTACGTCGAGGATCACGTCTACGCCGTCGTTGCGCAGCAGCACACCATCCGGGTCGAAGACGAGGCCCGTGGGTTCAGCCTCTACCGTGAGCAGGAAGGTTTGGTCGCGCTGGGTGTTGTGGACCACAAATCGCTGCTCGCCTGCCGCCGTCTGTACGGCAAGCGTCAGCGGCATCTCGAAGACCGCGACGTTGGAGGTGGGCGGAGTTTGCGTCTGCGACACATGGACATACACGTCGTGGCCGCCTTCGGCGGGATGGACCGAATAGGAGACGGCGTAGACCGGATAACCCGTGCCCTCAGTCACCCACTGGCGGAAAAACGCCTCCAGCGACTGCCCCGAAACGTCCTCCGCCACGCGCTGCAAATCGTCCGTGACGGCGGTGCCATAGGTGAGGGCAGGGTCGGTGAGGTACGCCTGCAACGTGGCGCGGAAAGCCGTATCGCCGAGGACGTAGCGCAGCATGTGCAGCACCGCCGAGCCTTTGGAATACACCCGGCTTCCGGCGAAGAGGTTGCTAATACTCAGCGTGTCTTGCACCACCAGCGTGCCCTGTGCCGAACGCGCCGAACTCTGGTCGAACTGCAGCACCGCCCCTGCCGAACCGGGATAGCGATCCGCCCGCGCTTCCCAATACAACACCTCGGCGTAGGAGGCGAAGCCTTCATTGAGCCACAGGTGCGGCCATGTG
>JAUIDY010000064.1 GCA_030428385.1 Rhodothermia bacterium
CAATTACTGAAAAAGATCAAGGACGGCTAAATAGGTATTTGAAGTCGAGGAGGACACTACTGGAATCGAATGAATAAGCAAAACCGCTGCCCATCATACGACGAGCAGCGGTTTTTTTGTCTTGAACTAGTTTGGATGTGGCTAATTGCCGTTCCACAGTTGCTGGGGTTGCGCCCCATACTTTTTGGCGGCCTCATTGGTAGGTTGCGGGAACGTGTAGGACATCGCCGGTGCGTAGTTGGCGATGGCGACGGTGCCGCCGCTCTGGTTCAGTCCGAAGAGGCGACGCACGTCGTTCAGGGTGGTGTTCTCACGTTGCACGCTGTACGAATCGGCAGCCTGCAAGTCGGCAAGGGCAATGCCAATCTGGGGGTCGAGGGTGACGTTGCCAGACACGTTGTAGTCGAAGTCATCCTCCAGGGTGTACAGGTCAAGGATGAGATACTTGGGATTCAAGCCAAACTTACCCGCGATCACCCCCGATTCTTCCTCGCCTTCTTCAAACAGCGCGGCGTTTTGATAGAAGAGGTTGTCTTTGATCGTGATCTCAGGCATCCGGTCCTCGGGCCAGTCGTGCTGCATCGCACCACCGGGATTAAATGCAAATAGGTTGCCCTCGATGTTGAAATGCGCCCCTCCGTCCTTGTGGTACAATTCAATAGCAGAGACATTGCTGGACGTGGGATCGGGGTTATAGGGCCAGTTTAAGAAAAATGTATTTTGGCGCAGGTTTATCACGCTGACGGTGGTGCCCCGTGAAGAAGAGGCTTGTAGCTTCATCGCCTTGATGTTGTTCATAAAGACGTTGTTCTGAATGTCTACCACCGTATTGGCCGACATCGGCATAATAAACGGATCGAAGACACCGTGAGACCCATTCATAAAAATGTTGTCTGCGACGACGAGGTGATCCGTCCGTAATTGCGAGAACGAGATCATCGTGTAGGTGCGCGACTGGCCCTTTAGGATGCTGTTGCTGCGGCTGTCGTATTTATTCGACGGGGCGGCATCAAACAACAAACCACTGATGACTAATTGTTTAAGGGCCGAGCGGCGACCAAATTGCAAAAATGCCCCGTTGCGTCCCTCGCTGGTAACCAGAACCGAGAGCAACCCAAATGGCTGGCGGCCCGAAAAATCGTCATTGTAGCCCCCCATAATCCGAAGCGTCCCGGCAGGGTTGTCAATCGTGGGAATCTCCCAGATGCCCTGGCGGGCTTTGCCTTTGTATTCGCCCGCTGCGACGAAAACGGTTACAGTGTGCGAGCCTGACTGCAGCAACTCGGCAGCCTGGGTGAGGGCACGATGCAACGTGCGTTGGGCAAAAATATTGGTATCGTTTGCTTTGCTGGCAGCAAATGCCTGAGCAGGCGTATCCCGGGGAGCAACAAGAATAGCGTATTCATCGGCCAGCACCTGTGTCGGTAGGAGGGCGACAAAAGCCAGGAGGAAAAGAGAAGTGAAAAAGCGCATGGGGGCGGAAGGTTGGTTGTAAGCGAGTGTTAGCAGGATACGCAGCATTTCGTTCGGAAAGGGGCCAGCGCAAAAACAAGGGCAAACGAGAATAGGAGAAAAGGAGGGATGCACCCGTGCGGTTTGTGTTGTAACATAGGGCAGATTTTTGAAAAGCCGATCTGGCGTTTTTATGCATCCAGACCTGATAATTTTTTTCCTTTCTCTTTGTGGATTGATGGTATTGGTGGGGATAGGAGAAGCCTTGCGCAAGTGGACCGGCCTGTCACCAGAAGCCACACGCCGTGTGGTACATGCAGGCGTGGCGCTATTTGTATCAGTCACCCCGTGGCTTTTCCAAGGTCCTGCATTGATTTACGTGTTAGCCGTCCTCTTTGTAGTTTTGAATGCAGTTGCTCTTAAGAAATCCTGGTTTGAGGGGATCCACGGTACCGAACGTAAGAGCTGGGGCACCATCACCATGCCTCTCGTGCTGATTCCAACGCTTTGGATAGCGTGGACCCTGGATGCCGAGAGGGTTTGGGCGTTGCAGGTTGCCTTTCTCATTCTTGCACTCGCCGATCCAATGGCGGCTTGGGTAGGCCACGCCATTAAACACCCCAGACACTTTGATGTGGGTGAAGACACAAAAACTGTCGCAGGAAGTATTGCGTTCTTTTTCACCACGTTGCTGTTGGGAGGGGGAGCCCTGGCGTGGTTTTATTTGGATGGCGTAATCGGTTGGGAGCCCTGGCAAGTCGCAGCCTGTGCGCTGGCTCTCGCCTGCGTGGCAACGGCCACGGAAGCATTAAGCGTGCGGGGGTGGGACAACTTCTTTATCGTGCTAGCCGTGTTGCTCGTGTTGGTGTACTTCGACGAACATCCCGATCTGCGCAATCGGGTATTATTTGGCACCGGAGTCGGCGTGGGCTTCGCAATACTGATGCAGCAACTGCGGGTCTTGTCCCTCACCGGTTGTTTCGCGGGAGGTTTGCTGGCCATGTCGTTGCTCAGCATGAAGGGCATGACGTGGGCCATCCCGGCTGCGGCCTTTTTGGGCACGTCCGTCTATCTCTCAATCCAGACCAACAGCCGGAAGGTCCGTGCCGAACTCATCACCGAAAAGGGAAAAAAACGCGATGCAGGGCAGGTGTTCGCAAATGGTGGGGTGGCGTGGTTACTTCTCGTTCTTTATAGCCTTTTCCCCATCGACGTGTTTTACTACGGTTTCCTCGGAGCCTTCGCTGCTGCCACCGCCGATACCTGGGCCACCGAGCTTGGGACGCTGGTTCGGGTGTCTCCGCGCCTCATCACCTCTGGCCGGAGGGTACCTATCGGCACGTCGGGCGGTGTAACGTGGACGGGTACGGTGGCTGCGATTGCGGGGGCGATGTGTATCGGCTATTTCGCATGGAAGTACGTGCGCGGCCCCGAGCGCCTCATTGTGACTGCGGCCGTCGTGGGGAGTGGGTTCGTCGGAACGCTTGTAGATAGTGTGCTCGGTGCCACGGTGCAAGCACGGTTTAAGGATCAAGAAACCGGCAAAGAGACCGAGCGGGATCACAATATATTAGGGCACCTTCCCTTGAAGCGTGGCTATCGCTGGATACGCAACGATCAAGTGAACTGGGCGTGTACCGCCGTGGGGGCCTTACTTACGATGGCAGCGGTAAGTTTGCTGTAGAGAGGATTGCGCTCCCGTTGCAGACGCAATACCTTGTTATTTTGAACCCTGATGCTGGTATCCGGTATTCTGGGCTTCTACCCTCTTGGATATTACCGCGATAATTTACAACGCCTGTATGAAAACGCCCTGGTATAAGAAGCTGCACTGGCAAATCATCATCGGCCTGGTTCTTGGGTTGATATTTGGGATAATTGGGGCCGTAGCGGGGTGGGGGCAGTTTATGTCTGACTGGGTTGCACCCTTTGGGGATATTTTTATCAACCTGCTCAAGTTGATTGCCGTCCCGCTTATTCTGGCGTCTCTGATCACCGGGGTGGCCTCGTTATCAGACCTGAAGAAGCTCTCTCGGATCGGGGGGAAGACCATCGGTATTTATCTGGGCACGACGGTGGTTGCGCTCATCATCGGGTTGGTCATTGTCAACGTGATGAAACCGGGAGCCACCGTACCCGCCGAAATGCGCGAGCAGTTGCAAGCGACGTATGAAGGCGGGGCCAATGAAGGGATGGAACTCGCCGGAGAAGCATCCGACCGTGGACCGCTTCAGCCGATTGTGGACATGGTGCCAGACAACTTCATGGATTCGGCGTCAGACAACCGCAACATGCTTCAAGTGGTGTTTGTGGCGATACTGATGGGCATCGCTTTGTTAATGATTCCAAAGGAACGGGCCGACCCACTTCTGAATTTTTTCCACAGCTTAAATGCTTTGGTGATCAAGCTGGTGGAGATGATCATGGTGACCGCGCCTGTCGGCGTTTTTGCCCTTATGGCGGACACCATCACTTCCATTGCCCAGGATAATGTATCCCAGATCGTCGAACTCCTCGCCGCACTCGGATACTATTGTATAGCCGTGGTGCTGGGGCTTATGGTGCACACCCTCATCACCTATCCAACCATGCTGAAGCTGTTTACCCCGTTCGGGTTTAAGCAGTTTTTCTCAGGCATTGCACCGGCCCAACTGGTTGCTTTCTCCACGTCTTCTAGCGGAGCAACGTTGCCCGTAACAATGGAATCGGTGGAAAAAAACCTGGGCGTGTCAGAAGAGGTGTCCTCATTTGTGCTCCCACTTGGGGCAACGATTAACATGGACGGGACCGGGCTTTACCAGGCCATCGCAGCGGTGTTTATTGCGCAAACGCTGGGTATCCCGCTTGGCCTTGAAGCACAGATAACCATCGTGCTCACTGCTGTGTTGGCATCGATCGGTACTGCGGCGGTGCCCAGTGCAGGGATTATTATGCTTGTCATCATCCTGGAATCGGTGGGGGTACCAAGCACAGGAATCGCACTTATCCTTGGAGTGGATCGCATCTTGGACATGTGTCGTACCACCACCAACGTTACGGGCGATGCCACGGTAGCCTGCATCGTAGCTGCCAGCGAAGGCCAAATCGGTGATGCGCCCGGTCTCGACAGCATAGATCCTACCCGGTCCGATATTTTACGTGAGGCGCTCGACGAAGCCAGCGCGACGGGGTAGAACGGGTTTTCCTTTCATAGAGGTAAATGTGGAATGCTGCGCCGCTTCTTCATATCCAGCGGCTGGTTGCTGGTCCTCTTCGTTTGGGTTTTGCCGGGTATGGCCCAGCAAGCCCCTCCGATGTTTCTCAGCGAGGAGTCTTCGGTGTCACTGATGGAAGAGGGGCAGGATGCACTTTGGGATCTACGGTTTGATGAAGCCCAGCGCCTGTTTGAAGAATTACAACATCGCCCTGATGGTGCGATTGCGGGGGCGTACCATCTCTCGTATTTGGCGCTTTTCAACGCCCTTTTTACGGACAGCCGCAGCACCTTTGACGTCTATTATACCCGTTCTGACGCCTTGTTTGAAGCGTTGGAGGAAGTCTCCAATTCACCCTGGAAGCGATATTTGGAAGCGGAGGCTCACTTGCACCGGGCGATGGCAGGTGCCAAAACGGGACGACAGGTGCGGGCTGCTCTTGCTGCGCGGACGGCCTACAACAAATATAATTCGTGTATAGAAGAAGCCCCAGAACTCTATGATGCCTATGCAGGCACGGGTGTCTTCAACATCATTATTGGCTCCTTACCGAGTCGGTATCAACGGCTTCTGGGAATCCTCGGATACCGAGGCTCTGTATCCGATGGACTCGATCAACTGGCCCTCGCTGCTGAAAAAAGCGCCTATGCAAAGCATCAAGCCCAAACCATCCTCGCATTGACGGATGTGATGCTGAATGGATCGGCGGGTGGCGGTGTAGACATACTTAAGGCTCTACATGAGGAAAACCCTGAAAGCTCCCTCTTTTCCTACTTATACGGATTTGCCTTGGTCTCGAACCGACAAGCTGCACTGGCTGAGGAAAAACTTCAGTCGGCGTTCGATGCAGGCACGTCGGCAGCGTATTTTTTTGTTGACTATGCCGAGTTTTATCTTGCCCAGTCTCAATTTCAGCAACATAAACTGGAGGCTGCTGTCGGTCATTATCAGCACTACATCCATCGGCATCAAGGGGAGGCGCTTAAGGCCGTGGCCCATCTTGAATTGGGCTTGAGTTTGGAGCTGTTGGGACGTAGAGAAGAGGCGCTAGCCTATTACGAGCAAGTAAGCAGTGAGCGCGCATTCGACAGCGATCAGGCGGCCCGCCGCCTTGCCCGCCGTCGGTTGGTAGCTCCGATGACAGAATCGGAACAGCAATTACTGCGAGGGCGCAATGCATTTGATGCGGGGGAGAATGATTCAGCCCTCACTTTTTTGTTTCCAGTGTTTGAGGAGGGGGGGCGCAATCAACGTGCAGAGGCCGCCTATCGATTGGGGCGAGTCTACCACACAATGGAAGATGCGGAGGCAGCCATTCGATATTATCAGGCAGCCATCGACGAACCGAGCAGCGACCCGCTTGATCGGTGGGCACCGTGGGGGCAGTTCTATATCGCCGAGTTACACGCCGAGGCTGGTCGGCTGGATGAAGCCCGTGAGGGGTACCACGCGGCACTGAGTTATGCTAACGCGTACGATTATCACTTGGCCCTGGAACAGCAGGCCAAGCTACGGCTCGAAAAACTTCCCTCGTAAAAGCGCTACACGTCGATAAACATCGGTGCGCCTGGTCCGAGCGGGATATCGAAAATAAGCCACACCACCAAGAGTATGATCCAGACCACCAGGAAGGCAATGGTGTACGGCAACATGGTCGCGACCACGGTTCCGATACCCGCTTTCTTGTCATACCGCTCCACAAACGCCACAATAAGCGCGAAGTACGACATCATCGGGGAAATGATATTCGTCGCGCTGTCTCCTACGCGGTAGGCAGCCTGCACCAACTCTGGCGAATAGCCCAAGAGCATAAACATCGGGATAAAGACGGGAGCCATAATCGCCCATTTCGCCGAGGCGCTGCCCATCGAAAGGTTGATGAGTGCGGAGAGAAAGATAAACGCTATCATTAACGGAATAGGACCCAACCCTGAGGCCTTCAGGATCTCGGCGCCCTCGATGGCGAAAATCAGGCCCAGGTTGGTCCATTTAAAATACGCCACAAATTGGGCGGCGAAGAACACCAGCACCATATAGATGCCCAAGGTCTCCATCGACTTGCCCATCCCCTTCATCACGTCTGTATCGTTGCGCAAGGTTTTGGCCCCGATCCCATAAGCAATCCCTGCAATACTGGCGCTGATGAAAATAAACGCAACGATCCCACGCATGAAGGGAGAACGGAGCACGCTCCCTGTTTCCGGCTCTCGAAGGAAGCCGTCTGCAGGAATGAGGCCCCAAAGCACGATGGCCGTGAGCACCAAGGTGGCGATTAGCGCATACCAAAGCCCGCGTTTTTCATCGTCGGTAAGGGTTCGAATTTCTTCTGCCTTTACATCACCCTCAAACTTACCAAGGCGGGGCACCACCACTTTTTCCGTTACCCAGGTGCCCACCCCCGCCACAAAAAAGGTCGAGACCGCCATGAAGTAGTAGTTACAGGCGGGATTGACCAGGTAATTGGGGTCGATGATGCGTGCGGCTTCCTCCGAGAGGCCCGCCAGGAGCGGATCGATGGTGCCCAGCAGCAAGTTGGCGCTATAGCCTCCAGAAACCCCAGCGAATGCCGCTGCGAGTCCCGCAATAGGATGCCTACCGACGGCAAGAAAGATGATGGCGCTGAGCGGGACCAGCAACACATAGCCTACCTCGCTGGCCGTGTTGGAAAGCACGCCAGCCATCACAATAACAAAGGTAAGGAGGTGTTTGGGAGCCGAGAGGACGAGTAGTCGGAGTCCGGTGCCAATGAGCCCACTCCCTTCCGCTACGCCAATACCCAACATGGCCACCAGGACCGTCCCAAGAGGGGCAAATCCGGTGAAGTTGGTGATCATCTCCATCAAAATGCGATGAAGGCCCTCTTGTGAAAGCAAGTTCACCGGGCGAATGACCTCGCCGGTGGCAGGGTTTATTGCCGAAAGATCGAACAGGCTGAACACCCAGGACAGGATGACGATGATCAAGGCAAAGATGCCAAAGAGCGTTGCCGGGTGTGGCAAGGCATTCCCAATACGCTCGACGGCGGAAAGGAAGCGCGCTACTAAGGTGCGGTCACCGGAAGCGGCAGTCTCCATAGAAGCAAAAGAATAGATAGCAGAAGAAATAAAAAAGCCCCGTTCAGCCGAAGCTGAAACGAGGCCATAGAACTGTGCGCCAGGGAGGATTCGAACCCCCGGCCTTTGGAACCGGAATCCAACGCTCTATCCTACTGAGCTACTGGCGCAAACAAGACACGCAAGATAGAATGTGGCGTGGAAGTGGTCAAGCGACAATTTCGAACTTGCGGAAACTTTAAAGCTCCAAAAAACAGCCGATTCTTGACACAGCGCAACACCATTTCTCTTTGGTGTTTCATATGCTTGTGCCTCATGAATGACAGGGACCTCATAACCCGGTTTAAGACCGACCCGGAAGGGGCGTTCCATGATTTGTTGGAACGGTACACGCCGGTATTGCTCCGTATGATTCGGCGCTTCATCCAAGACCAGGATGAAGTGATGGAAGTCTATACGAGCGTCTGCGAGCGGTTGCGGGCCCACGACTTTCAAGCCCTTCGTCGTTTTCGTACCGCTGCCGACCTGACCCCCTGGCTCAGTATAGTGACGGCCAATGCCTGCCGGGATCGTTTCCGGAAAAACAAAGCGACATCGGTCCCTCAGGCTGTGCTTGATAAATTGGATCAACGAGAAAAACTCGTCTTCCGGTATTATTACCAAAAGCAACTTAGCCATGATGAGATCGCCGGTGTCCTCTCGAGTCGCCATCAAGAACCCTGCACCGTCATCGAAGTGGCAGATGCCATTGCTAAAATTGATAGCCTACTGACCACGGGGCGGCGCTGGTTTCTTTTGGCCGCCCTTTCTGCGAACAAGCCCGCCCACTCCATCGAAGCACTTCGTGAGGAACAGGGGTATCAACCCGCCGCTTCACCTGCAGCTGCTTCCTCCTACGGTGAAGCCCTTGAATTTCAAGAACGGGTACACCAACTCACTGAGGCCCTGCATCATCTTTCTCCCAATGATCGATTGCTCATTCTCCTTCGTTTTGAGCATGGCATGACGGCTCCTCAGATTGCCGAAATCATGCATTATGATAACCACCGTCAAGTGTATACCCGCCTGCGCACGGTGTTTAACAAACTGCGGGGATTAATGGATGGGTAGGGGGAGAGCCTACCAACAAAAGCATGCAACTGTGTCCAACAATTCTGGTTGGAAGCATGTATCTTGCCGCCCCGAATGCCCTTCGTTCACTTTCTGAATTCCCAATATGCGGGAAGGAACTGCCCTTAACGAATCCAGCCCAGAGGCTCCTGCCACCGTTTCTCCACCGGTTTCTTACATGACCGATGCATGGGCGAAGGGAGGTAGGATTCCGCTTGATCGGTTCTTGGAGCGTTCCGAATTCCATCCCCTTCTCGTCGCATTTCTCGCGCTCTTGCTTGGGCTGGTGCTGTTTCAGGTGGTGATGGCTCCCATTGCCACGGCACTGATGTTAGTGAAAAGTGGGGTTCCATTGGGGAGTCTGCTATCAAACCTGGAGCAGGTAATTGAAGAACATGCGCAAGCACTGATCACCGCCAACACGCTCAGTTTAATTCTCGGAATTGCGGTTCCAACGCTGGTCTTGACCTGGCTACACACCTCTAGGCCAGACGCTTTTTTACGTCTTCGATCTCCGAATTTTGTTTTGATGGGACTTGGCGTGGTCGGCCTCTTCTTTCTGTTGCCTATCGTTCATTGGCTGGGAAACCTCAATTCCGCGTTGCCGCTTCCGCAAGCCATACGGGACTTTGATCAATCGCAGATGGACATGATCGAACGGGTTCTGGGTGGTGATCTTGGCCTCTGGTTCAGTTTAATTATGCTGGCAGTCACGCCCGCCCTGTGTGAAGAGGTATTTTTTAGGGGGTACCTTCAGCGACTCATGGAGCGTGGACTCGGAATCTGGGGAGGGATCGTCGCCTCCGGGTTGGTTTTTGGGCTTTACCACATCCGGTTGACGCAAGTGATTCCGTTGAGCGTGCTTGGGATCTACCTTGCCTTTCTGGCCTGGCGAACCGGAAGTTTGTGGGTACCTATTATTGTCCATTTTGCAAATAATGCCTTTGCGGTGGCCTTTGCGGTATGGGCCAAAACACAGCCCGCCCAGAATCAGGAAATGCTCGAACAAATTGATGTGCCCTGGTATTTCCTTGTTGTTGGTTTGTTATTCTTCGGGCTCACCCTGATGGCTTTTCAACGCCACGTCCGCCAGGTACAACCACGGCTTCCCCTCTCGCCTCCACCTGGGCCTTCTTACTCCACACGAAAAAGACTACAGCAATGAGTGAGCGCACCTATGAAGATTGGGTCATTGTTATAACCACTGGAACCGACTACGAAGCTGACATCATTCGCGATCGACTGGATGATGCGGGTATACCGGCCGTGGTACTTACACAACGTGACCATGCGTTTAACCTTACGATTGGCGATCTGGCTTCCGTTCGCGTGATGGTTCCCCCGGATCGGTTGGAAGAAGCCCAGGCATTATTGGAAAGCGCACCTTTTTCCGATGAAGAACTGGAAGCGGCGGCAATGGGTGCCGTCGATCAATCGGATGCCCATCCGACCGAGCGAGAGGTGATGCTCGACAGCGGGATTGAGAAAATTCGCTTGTCGGGACCTGACGAAGCGGATGAGGCGGACGATGAGGCGGACGATGAGGCGGATGTCTAAAGAATTCGCACCTTGTCCCCAACCCCGTGTCTAATCTTACCCAACGTATTCTAACAGCCCTTATCGGAGCGCCGCTATTGGCAGGCGGGGCATATTTGGGCGGCTGGTACTTTGGGGCAATTGTTGTCCTTATCGCCCTGGCAGCGCAACATGAGTTTTATGCCATGCTTCAAAAGGGGGGATCCCCTGCATGGAACGTGGCTGGTTTCTTGTTAGGGGGACTGCTGATTTTATCCCCCTTATGGAAGGCGGCGATTCCCCTTGGCGTACTTCTAGTTGTAGGAATGGTGGTGTGGACAGTGTTTGCTTCCGGTGCGAACCCCGCCCACTATCTGGCAGGCACCTTGGTAGGGGCGGTCTATCCGGCAGGCTTACTCGGGTACATGCTGGCTCTTCGTGTTGCGCAGGGCCCAAGGGTGGGAAACATGGAAGCATTTTATCTTCTTCTGACCCTCTTTCTACTCATTTGGGCCACCGATATCATGGCCTACTTCGTTGGGAGAGGATTGGGGAGGCATCCGTTGGCACCCACCATTTCCCCCAAAAAAACGTGGGAAGGGGCGATCGGTGGGGCACTTGGTGCTATGGGTGTTGCGGTCGTGCTAAAAATCACCTTATTGCCTTTTTTAGGCTGGCCCCATTTGGTGGTGCTGGCGCTCATTTGTGGGGTCATAAGCCAACTCGGAGACCTTGCTGAAAGCCGTATCAAGCGAGCGGTCTCGGTGAAAGACTCTGGTACCTTGCTACCTGGACATGGTGGGGTTCTGGATAGGTTCGACGCCATGATTCTTGCTGCACCGGTGATGTACCTGTACCTCAAGTATATCGCGCAACTTTATGTGTAACGATCTGTCCTTCTTATAGAGACGGTGAAGGAACGATGTCAGGGGGAGGGCGGTATATTCCTGCACCGTCGAAGGGTATGTCTGACCAACTACGATGGAGCTGGGTATGAGCCTTTTCGTTCCAAAACGATCCAAACCCAAACGGTTCACCTACGAGCCGCGTTATTACGATCCGAGTAAGGAGGATAACCTGCGCAAGCGTATGCGTATCCAGCGCAAAGCCTTGAGTAAACGGCGCGGTCGTTTTTCGGGGCTACTCTATCTCGCAGGTCTCCTACTCTTTGCCTTTTATATTTACAACGCGTTGACCTAGGCCAAGCAGCCCAGCGCGTTTTTCCAAGCCAAAGTCACCCCCGTCTGGTGCTTGCAGGTGCCGGAAGCGGGTGGCTTTTCTTTATATCGAAGGAAGATAACTGTGCAAGCAAACGACCACGAGGAAGGGACGGATCGATTGATCCATGTGATGGAGGAAACCCTGGCGAACAAAATCGCCGCTGGGGAAGTGGTGCAACGGCCAGCCTCCGCGGCTAAAGAGTTAATTGAAAATGCGTTGGATGCCGGGGCCCGTTCGGTGTCCGTCGTGCTGAAGGCGGCAGGGAGTGAATTGATTCAGGTGATAGATGACGGTTGTGGGATGAGCCAAGACGACGCCTTGGTCGCATTCCGCCGCCATGCGACCAGCAAAATTCGCGCGATTGAAGACCTCGATCGCATTCATACCCTTGGTTTTCGAGGCGAAGCCTTGGCTTCTATTGCCTCCGTTGCACAGGTGGAATTAAAAACGAAGCGCATCGGGGATATAGCTGGATATCGGGTCTGCCTGGAAGGGGGGAAGGTGACCGTTAAAGAACCCTGCGCCACCCCCAATGGCACGTCGCTCGCGATTCGTAATTTATTTTACAACGTGCCTGCCCGCCGCAATTTTCTAAAGACGCCTGCCACCGAGTTTAAGCACCTGGTCGAAACCTTTCAGTTTCTGGCCCTCGCCCACCCTGCGGTTTCGTTTCGGTTGGATCATGATGGAAACGAAGTATACCGGCTCACAGGTGCCCCGACCCAAAATAGAAAGGAGGCGTTGGTACATCGTATCAGCGAGCTTTTTGAGAAAGACTACGCCGAACATCTCATTCCGGCTGAGGAAACAACCAGTTATCTCACGGTCGAAGGCGTGATTAGCCACGCTGAGTTTCACCGGAGGAGCCGAGGGGAGCAGTTTTTGTTTGTGAACGGTCGATATGTGAAACACCGGTCGCTCGAACACGCCGTGTATAGCGCATATGAGGGGTTATTACCTGAAGGGGCATACCCCTTTTTCGCGCTGTTCCTCTCCCTCGACCCAAGTCATGTAGATGTGAATGTGCATCCCACCAAAGCAGAGGTGAAATTCGATGATGAGCGTGGGATTTATGCATTTCTCAAGGCTGTGATCAAAAAGGCTCTCAACACGGCGGATCTCACGCCCCAATTAAATCTGGAGCCAGAGGCACGGCCTGGTGCCATCGAAGCGAGTGTTGCTTTTGCTGGTATGCCAGCGCGCATATCTCCGGGTCGCCGGATAGACATTGCTCCTGCTACTTCGCGCGTCGAGACAGGAACTCCGCCGCGGGACGACATGCCGTTGCGAACTACATCCAAAGAACTGTCTCTGGGTGAGCTTTCTGACCGATTGTACGCCTCGCCGACACCACAGGAACCTCGGATTCTTGCTTCTGCAACCATGCAAGATGCTGATGTGCCTGTGTCCGACGATGAAGGCTCCTTGCTATGGCAAATTAGTGAGCGCTATATCCTAACCCAGATTCGCTCCGGGCTCATGCTGGTTGATCAGCGGGCCGCACATGAACGCATCCTCTATGAACGAGCCTTGGCGCACATGAAAGGGAGTGTGGGGATGTCACAACAATTGCTTTTCCCTCACACCCTTACTTTTAACCCCGGCGACTTCGAATTACTAAAAGAACTGCTCCCGGATCTTCAGGCCCTTGGGTTTGATATGGAGTTCTTTAGTGGACGCTCCGTGGTGGTACGCGGAGTACCACCCGATGTGAATACGGGCGATGAACGGGCGATTCTGGATGAAGTGGTGCAGCAATACAAGTCCTATCAGTCCGACCTTCAGATTCGAGGGCGCGATAACCTGGCAAAAAGTATGGCCCACCGTGGTGCTGTCCGGGCTGGGACCAAAATGTCGATTAAAGAAATGCGCACGCTCATCGACCAGTTGTTTATGTGTACTATGCCGTACGCTTCTCCATTCGGGCGGCCCACCCTCGTCAAAATCACAACCGAGGAGTTGGACAAGCGGTTCGGACGCTCTCCATCGTGAAAAGGAATTCGTTGCAGCAGCTGGTAGCGGCTTTTATCGAGCGGCATACTTTGTTGAATCCGGGGCAACGGGTGCTGGTAGGTGTGAGCGGAGGGCTTGACTCCACCGTGTTGGCGTATCTGCTCAGAGATCTGGGTTATCAGATTGAATTGGCACATGTGAACTACCGAAGGCGCGGAGAGGCGTCTGACAATGATGCGGCCTTTGTGGCGGACCTTAGCGAGCAATGGGCGGTGCCGGTCCACAAATGCATGGTAAAGCCAGAAAGCCTGACCGAGTACCCAAACACTTCTTTTCAGGATGCAGCCCGGCAGTTGCGATACCAATTCTTTGAGGTGACGGCACAATCTCATGGGCTGGAATCGGTAGCGGTGGCACATCACCTCAACGATCAGGCAGAAACAATTCTGCTGGCTTTGCTTCGTGGGCGAGGGCCAGAAGGGCTAGCGGGGATGTATCCGAAACGCCCGCTTGTCTCAGGTTTGCCAATTGACTTGATCCGCCCACTCCTTTCCGTGCCCCGCGATATGCTAAAGGAGTGGGCGCTGCATCATGACATCCCGTGGCAACATGATGCAAGCAATGAATCGCTGGATTACCGGCGCAACGCCCTGCGTCATCAGGTGATGCCTCTTTTGGAAATGATCGGAGAAACAGCGGCTGCTTCCAACATGGCCCGGTCTGCAACACTGCTACAAAAATACGTGACCACGCAATGGACACCCGCTTTAGACCTTTTCTGGGCTGTGGTGGCTACCTCCGTGTATGGGTATCCCGCGTTGCAAGTTAGTGAATTGGTACGTTTGGGCGACGTCTGGAAGGGGCGGCTGGTCATCGAAGCTGTGACCCGTTGGTTTTCATCACGACCCTCTTCCCATCGATACGTTTCGGCAATTTTGGAATTGCTAGAAAGTGAGGTTGGTAGACATGTTCATATCGGAGCCGGGACTGTTTGGCGAGAGCGAAACACGTTGGTTTTTGTATCGCCTTCACCCTCTGAGGAGCCCAAGACGCGATCCCTTCAGCCGGGTATGATTGAGCCTGTTCAGGGCGGATTTCTTCATTTTGATCAGCTGGCGGTCCCTCCAGCGCAGCGCGATCCTCGAACACGGCACGTTGCTTATTTTGATGCGGATGTTCTTGGAGAGAATGTGCGTTTACGCCCATGGCACGAAGGAGACCGGATGCAGCCATTGGGGATGACCGGAACAAAACGCATCAGCGACATCCTCACCGAAGCCAAGGTGCCTGTCTTTCTTCGCCCCGGTTTCCTTGTCTTAGAAAGGAATGGTCGTATAGGATGGGTGGTTGGTATTCGGCAGGGGGCGTTTGCAGCAGTGAAAGCCGATACAAAACGGATCGCAAAATTTACACTTCTTTCGGATAGAACGGCAGAACGATAGCTTCCAATCGTCGGCAATAGCTTGTATGTTGTGGAGCCATCATCCACAAGTTGCTTTCCCTTGCCATATGTCCGAAATATTGACCTCCGACCAGGTGGTGATGTGCCACGGTGAGCGTTTTCGTATTTATTTAGACCGTGAAACCATTGCGGAGCGCGTGCGCGAGATAGGACGCACCATTAGTGAGGAATATGCTGGCAAACAGCCCATCTTGATTGGCGTCCTCAATGGCTCCTTTATGTTTATCGCCGACCTCATGCGTGCCATCACCATCGATTGTGAGATCGACTTTTTAAAACTGTCATCGTATGGAGCCGAGAAAGTCTCGAGCGGCAATGTGGAGGAGTTGAAGAAAATCGATGCCAAACTAAAGGATCGGCATGTGATTATCGTGGAAGACATCGTCGATACGGGACTTTCCATGAAGTATATGATGGACCGCCTGGATGCCTATGAGCCTGCTTCTTTACGTACCGCAACGTTGCTCCATAAATACGAAGCCACCCGGGAGGAAGTACAACTCGACTATGTTGGTTTTCGGATTGAAAACCTATTTGTTATCGGATACGGGTTGGATTATGGGCAAATTGCTCGGAATCTACCACACATCTACATCCTTGACGAATCGGCATAAACCCCCCAACAATATGTCGCTTTGACACACGGGTGTCCAAAGAAATAGATACCCGGTGAAGGATGCAGACGTGACCGGGAAGGGAAAAAAGGGATGTGAAGGCTTTATAAAGGCGTTTCAAGTTCTTCCACATCTGCCGACAACATTTTGGTACGGGGTTTGTCTTGTTAATAGGCAGCACGCACAATCAAACAAGCGTGGATACACCCTAACCGATGAGGGACTGGTTATGTGGACCTCCATAAGCGATCTCCCGATGAAACATTATCGCACCCGCAGTAAGGCCGCGGTGGTCTTAGCAATAGTCATGACGGTGCTGGTTTCGCTCGCTCCGTTATTGGGTTAGTGGGATTCATCTGAACTTTTTCTTAGAGTACGACCAAAGACGGCGTAGCCCTTGAAGTGGGGGTGCGCCCTTTTTTATTCGGGTAACTGGAACGGGAGGGCTGGTTCTTTGGGTGCACACACATAGGGCTTTACCTCAAAACGGGTGAGCGCCCCAATGGCTGCCGTATCAGCCTGTTCCGACAGTTCGCGCACCGATCCATCGCGCTCCAGCACCCGGATGGAATTGCTCACGCGCTCATACCCTGCATGACCTGAACGATCGTGGGAGAGATAAAACGAGGCGTCCTCTAAGGCATTGGTGGGTGTCGAAAGACCTTCTGAGACCAGCCACTCCGCTATGCGACCCAGCCACAATTCTAATTGATGAGGTTCGGGCTTATTCGGCAAAAAGGTGGTGCGAAAGAACCGACGGCTGATGAAGCGATCAGAGAGGTCAGCGAGGATGGGATCAGGGCTTAGCACCCACTGCTTCAGGGTATAAATTAAATCGGCATCGTCAAGGCTGACATATGCGCTGTGTACGGCAGGATCACTAAGTTGGGCATTGTTGATCGTTTGTGACAGAAAAAACTGAAGAGAAGGGGCACAGCCTGCCACGGCGGATTGGTGGTTTGCTCCAAAATGCAGTCGTGCGCGGCGTAAGATCGAGCGCAGCAGATGGTCACCAGCCAAAACAGTTTTGTGTAAATACACCTGCCAATACATCAAGCGACGCGCCAGGAGAAAGTTTTCAGCAGCATAAATACCTTTCGATTCCACCACGATGTTTGCGTCGGGCCCCCCTGAAAGAGGGTGCACGCGTAAGGTTTTAATAATTCGCTCCACACCCACGCGTCCCTCGACCACACCCGTGTAAAACGAGTCCCGGCGTAAATAATCGAGCCGGTCCATATCCAGTTGACTGGAAACGAGTTGATGGAAGAATGGACGCGCGTAGGTATTATCGAAGATCGCCAGCGCGAGCGTTAGGGCCCCTTGGTGTTGCGTATTGAGGTGCTCTATCAAGACCCGGCTCATATGCTCATGCTGGAAGTCGGCAATAAGCTCATGCTCAAGCGTATGAGAGAAGGGGCCGTGGCCAATGTCATGCAACAATGCCGCCGCCATCGCTCCCAGGTGCTCCTCGGGAGAAATAGGGGTCCCTTTCTCAGCAAGGCTTTGGAGGGTTTCCTGCATCAGTGCCATCGCTCCCAAGGCATGGTTGAAGCGGGTGTGCTCGGCACCTGGGAAGACGAGATATCCGACGCCTAACTGTCGGATGCGGCGTAAACGCTGCATTTCAGGGGCTTGTATCAAGCCTAGTAATAGCGTTTTTGGAACCGAGATGAACCCGTGAACAGGATCGGAGAAAATTTTGAAACGAAGATCCAATGTGTCGATGGTTCAAGTTGTATACTGAGGGGAGGGACGTTTTAAATCGAAGGGAGACGGTTTGGGTCACTCTTGCAGGCTACAGCGTAAGGATTTATCCCCTCGTTGATTCCAGGGCAGGGTAATCTAAGCTGGTCCATATTCACGTTGAGAGTACGCACTTTGGTCAATTCAAACACCCTCAATATTCGCTGCTGTTTGGAAGTCCCACCCTCCTTTCTTCCAAAGGCACAATATGCGCTCCGCATGCTACTGCTACCCCTCGGATACGATCCACTTTGGGTCTCCTCCGAGGACTTGGCAGCGGAAGGTGGCATTTACTACGGTATGCGCAATGTGGAAGAGCACACGGATGTAATCGTCACGATCCCCTACGCGAAAGAAGCGGTCCACTTCTTTGAGGGAGATGCACCAATCTCCCTGTCTCAAGTCACAAAAAAAAGATGGGAAGGAGAATCCTGGCCCATCCTTTTTCGAGACCAAGGTGGGAATGCTGACCTGATCGCGTCCACTTTTTATTGGCTTTCGGGGTGGCAAGAAGTGACGATTCGAATCCGTGATCAACATGGACGATTTCCATACGAAGCCTCTTTGCAAGCTCAACTTGGGACGGCCATGCAACCCTATGTGGATGCCTATCGAGCGTGGTTAGCCGAACGGTTTGAAGCACAAGGCTTCACACTACACAACCGAAAGTGGGTAGGACGAACGTGGGCCTTATGTCCGACCCACGACGTCGACTATCTGCGAAAGTGGCGGTTGGGAATGATCTATCGGGAAGTGATGCATTATTTGTTACTGAACCACCGAAACGTCACAGGTGCCGAACGGATTACGCGATTTGGCTCCTTCCTCCGGGATGCAGTAAGTGGAGGTGATGTGTATAGAAAGGCCCTCAAGCGGATGCCGCGAGAGGTTGAAAAAGTTGGTGGGACCGCCACCTTTTTTTTCAAAATGGGGGCACATGGTGATCGGGACGTAGCCTATTCCCCTATGTCGTCTTACCTCAAGTCATACGTTGCCATGTTGCGCCGCGAGGGATTTGAGATAGGGTTGCATCCTAGTTTTCATGCACACAATCATCTTGGTTATCTACGTCAAGAACGGCAGCGATTAATAAATATTTCTGGTAACGACCCACGCAGTGTACGACAACACTTCCTGCGTTACGACCCGTCGCAAACCGGGAGGTATCAGGCCAAGGCAGGATTTCAGATAGATTCTTCCCTTGGCTTTGCAACCAGTGAAGGATTTCGTCATGGGACGTGCATGCCTTTTCAGCTTTTTGACCTCCGCTCCAACGGCCCACTCGAACTGTGGGAGATGCCGCTATCGCTTATGGAAGCGGCTTTGTTTAATCGTCGCAACTTGTCGCTAGAAGGAGCGCTTGACGCTGCGGTACAGGTGATCCATGTGTGTAAGCGTTTTGGAGGAGTGGCTGTTATGCTATGGCATAATGTTTTGTGGGATGAACTCGACGCCCCAGCTTGGGGGGCACATTTTACGCGGACACTTGAAGTGGCAGCCGAAAAGGGGGCGCTGATTGCCTCCTTAGATCAGGCGTTGAAGGGATGGCAATAGGAAGAAAAAAAGGGAAAAGCCCCTCAGTTTGCTACGAGATCTGGGTCAGTTTTTACGACTTGAAATGAACAAACTATTATGGAAGCGTTTCTGTAAACCACCAAAAGATGGGCGTTTATTAAAATACAATCAAGGAAACGCTTTCAATTCAAACACAGGTTAGCAACTAGCTGAGAAGTGTGTATACCTTGCGACTGCGACAGTCAGTACCGGTGGTTCGCACACAAACACCCCCTACATCCTTCAACACAAGGAGAAGAGGTATCAGCTATGAAAAACAACATCACGTTTATACTATCCCTGCTGCTTTTTGCAGTGATCTCGACACAGGCCAGTGCACAAGATTTCCTCGCCGATGCGCGAAACGAGGTGCACCTGTTTAATCAAACCTCCCTGGAGACCGAGCAGGTGCCTGAGTGGTGGTACAAGGTTGAGAAAGAAGCCAACCTTCCGCCTGAAGCCACTCCGCTTGATGTGGAAGCAGCCGACCTTCAGGAAATCATCTACTATGCCACCTTGTACGGTGAGCGGTTTGACTTCCGGGCGTCGGTGGTGCAGCTACTGGATGTATACCAGTACCACAATGATGAGCGCTATCGTATGCTTGCAGTTTCGGCCCTCCATGCCATTGGCGATCCTTTTGGGATCGAAGGGCTTCGTAAAGCGCTACGATATGAATCATCTCCACGAATTCGAACCGTCACCAAAGCCGCGCTAACATCCTTTGACTCGTCCAGCCAATAATGCAATGGACGGCGTTCAACAAAACTTAAAAACACCCCCGGTGTAGCTGTTCGCAACAACATTGGTGCATCCATAGCTTGGAGCATCAAAAATTGAGACAGGTCTGCTTTGGCTTTTGAAGCCAAGGCAGACCTGTTTTTTTAGCTAATCTCCTTGTTTCAATTCGAAAAGTAGAGAGGAAATAATTACCGAATCAGTAGATAAGTCAGTCTGAAATTAAGAAATAGGTCTCATTACAATTCTGCGTGGATGTTTACATTTCTCCCGAAAAAAACAGGTAAGGAAAGGAGAGAGTTGTACATAAGGAGGCTGAAGAGGAAAAAAAAGAAGAGAATAAGTGTTCCATTCACCGTTTCAATTTTAAGATTTGATAGGTGCTTTTCGGGAAGCAGGAGCCGTAAAGCGGGGAGAAATCCACATTTAAGGAGTGGTGGACTCATTGCGTGGTAATTATGAATACAAGACAACGGCAGCCTCTAGAATAATAAGTGATGAAGAAGGTTGGGTTTGGCATAATCATAGATGTGATAGCAGGTGCTCCCACCCTTGTCTTGTTAGGGTCAGAGCGAAAATCGACAACAACATCAAGTCAAAAAGAAATTGACCATTTTTATCCTCGTTTAGTCCGATATGCCACAAACCCTTCTTGCCCTTCTTGCCCTAACACTAGCAACAGGTTTTGTGTTTACCTCTCACCAGCGCTATATGCTGGTAGAACGTCGGTTGATTTCGCTTGAAGTAGCAGAAATGGGAGGTGCCGTCGCGAAGGAATCCATGCAGATTATCGCCAACATGGAATTTGGTGACAATGATTTTGGGAACGAGCGAAAATGCCTTCAATTCCACACGACCAATCCGGTGGTTTGTGACGACCTGGATGACTTTGACAACATGTCTACGGCAGAAAAAAAGTTTGAACTTGGTGGAATTGACTATTCGTTCATCTTGAACGTAGATGTAGAATATCGGGATGAGGCCAATCGGGATTCATCCGTTGCGGGTCCAACAAACGTCCAGGCGGTCACGGTTTCTGTTCAGGATAAGTCGGGACTTTATTTGCCCTCTCCTATTACCCTTGAACGTCAATTTTCAACCGAATAAATACTCGTAACTCGGAGTCTGCCTTATGTGGTTCCACTGGGACAACTTAACCGCTGCGATGATCGTCTCTACGGTCGTGTTGCTCCTGTTAGTGACACGCCAGCGGATGGTGGAAGTAAACATTGAGCAAACTTCCAACTTAATTGTCAGAACTGCCACAGACTCCTTTTCGATCTGGCTTGAAGATGACTTGGATACCATGGGAGATCTTCTCGACCTGGATGTCGAGATCCCAGTCATTTCTCTTTCAGATAGCACCATTTACGCCTATGAAGATGGTGATACGACAGGGATTGATGTCACGACGGAATTCATCTTTACGTCAAATGGGGGAGAGTACATCAAATATCAGCTCGCCAATCCGACCCGGCGTGATGTGAACGGAAAGGACCTGGTTGTCTTTGATTTTAAAAGATCCACTAGAATTGTAGCGGATGGCCCCGATTACACAGAAAATGGAGGATTTCCCCTGCCTCTTTCAAGTTTCAAGGTAGACTTCCTCGACATCAATGGAAGTGTGATTGCTAACCCGCTTGCTTCTGCACCTGGAACTATCCGAAATACGCGGGTCCGTTTTGCAGTCGTCACACCCTATGACGTTAGCAGATCAACAATTCGTGAGTTGTACTACGGCTCCACCTTACTCCTTGACTATGATGAATAGTTAGGGATAATTGACAATGTAACCCCAATTCGTCCATACGGAGGTTTCCAATGGGTAAACTTGGTCTTTTACTAGTAGCTGCCTTCCTATTTATGGGAGGCTATGTGCTTTTTCAGTCTGACAGATCAGACAAGGCCATTGATGAAAGTCAAAGCGTTCGACAAGCTGAATTACTTGCCAGGGAAGCCGCCCAATCTGGCTTCAACGAGATGCTGGCGCTAGCTCGTGGTACCGAAGGAAGCACTTCTTGGGACGATATTGACGAATTCCTTGAAAACGTTGGTTACTCATATGATAGCCCGCTGACCCGAACCCTGGGATTGGGGAGTTATCGTGCTTGGGTGGAGCAGGGTAGTGCTGATGCCTACGACGTTGTTGCAGAGGGCGTTTATTCCTTCTGGAATTCTACCCTTGATGAAGCCGACTCAGCGTATCACCAGGTAAAGCTTCGTAGCATTATCCCAACTGACGACGATCCCTATGACCCCGGAGATCCGTGCACCGGCTTGCTCTGCGTGGAAGGAGATACCGAAGAGTATGAACTGACGGCTGGGTTCATTGAGTCGCAGGCAGGGTGGTGTTCAGCCATTTATCTCCAGCAGTTCGTTCCTGACGGCAACTACGAGAGTGGCTACCGCGAAGAAATCGACATCATGTTTGAATCAGGGCACTATCGGGACGGATATTCGACCACGTTCGAGCAAGTGATTGAAGATGGGACACAGCTCAACTTTATCCTTGCCGTTGATATGAACTGTTCTTCGGAACACGACTGGGACGTCGCATATGGCGATGCGACGTATAACCATTATCACGTGGCATTGGAAGTAGATGCAGAGGACATCAACGACATGTATGAGGGTACCTTTGCAATGATCGAGGAGTATTCCTCATCGGAAGGGAAATGGCGGATTGCCTTCGAAGACCAGAACTTCTACTCGGAGGATCAATACCTCGACATCAAGCAGAATGGCTACGGCGATGAGGAATGGGAATATGTCTGCACCCGCTATCGTCGGGGAAAATGCCGCCGGGGCTATTACACGTGGGGTGGAGACGGATGGGAAGAAAATTGGCCGGACTACCTTCGCGAACTTGACGATTATGGGAGTCAGCCCGACTACAGTGACCAGGTTTTCTGGATCGAATTAAATCCGGTTGAGGAGGAAGAGGAGGAAGAAGCCTAATCGTTTTTGACTTCGTATTTCAACGCCAACCTGAATAACTCGGGTTGGCGTTGTTTTTTTGGGCTATCCTTTTACTGCTCCGAGGGTCAACCCGGAGATCAAGTATCGGCTCAGGACGAGGAAAAGCAGAACAACGGGAATAGAGACCAACAAAGCACCGGCTGCGTACAGCCCCCATTGTGTAGTCAGGCTTCCTTGAAACAGTTTGAGGCCTAGCGGGAGGGTGAAAAGGTTGGTGTCTTGTAACACTACGTTGGCCACCACATATTCATTCCAGGCCGTCATAAAGGAAAACAGGGCCGTTATAACAAGCGCGGGTGCGGCGAGCGGAAAGATCACCTTGTAAAACGCCTGCCAGGGAGTACATCCATCGATACGGGCGGCTTCTTCCAATGCATAAGGGATGGTGTCATAATACCCTTTCATTTGCCACACACAAAAAGGGAGGGCCGTCGCTGTATAAATAATGATGATGCCCAAGTAGGAATTTAGCAACTGCAAGTTGATAAGAACCACGTAGAGTGGAAGCAGCAACATAGTCGCGGGAAACATTTGCGTGACCAAGAGTCCACTCAGCATTGCCCCCTTCCCTGCAAACTTGAAACGCGAAAGCGCATATCCGGCTGTCGAAGCAAAAGCAACGCCGGTGACAGTGACGACCAAGGAGACGAGGATGGAGTTAAACAGCCAGCGCAAAAAAGGCGTCTCAAAAAGCAGCACGCGGTAGTTCTCCAGCGTGGCATCGTCTGGGAATAGTGCCAGCGAAGTAGAGAGCAAACGGTCGCCCGGACGCAGAGAAATGGTCAGAATGCGTGTAACGGGGTAGACGGCGATCAGGGCAAAGACCAAGAGCACCATGTAGCTACCAAGCCGACCCAGAAAACGTTTACTATCGAATGAGGAGGCGTTCATGGTTAGTAAGCAGCTTCGGTGGCTTTCGTCCGTTTCAGCAGCACCTGGGTGAAGGCGAACAGGATAAAAAATATGATCATCGAAAGTGCCGCTGCCCACCCGAAGCGGTACATGGTAAAGGCCGCTTCATAGACATACGACACCAGAATGTGTGTCTGGTCATTGGGCTCTCCACCGTTGGAGACAAGCCATACGACGTTGATATTATTAAACGTCCACACGATCCCTAACGTGATGGCAGGGATCATGACGGGTCTGAGGAGAGGCACGGTGATATTCCAGAATTTCTTCCACTCGCTGGCGCCATCCACATCAGCAGCTTCGTATAACTCGGCCGGGATCGATTGCAAACCACCGAGTGCAATCACCATCATAAAAGGGAACCCCAGCCAGATGTTGGTGAGAATAGCTGCGGCAAACGCCGGACCGGGCTGTGTGAGCCACTCGATGGCTGGCAGGCTTAGGTATTGCCGCCACACGATGTCGATGGCCCCATATTCAGCGGTGAACATGCCCCGCCATGTCAAGGCGGTGATGTATTGAGGCAGCGCCCACGGAAGGATGAGCAAAACACGCCATGCCGACTTGCCCCGAATAAACTTCTGATGGAGCAACACCGCCAGAAAAACTCCGAGCCCCACATGAAAAACAATGTTTACTCCCGTCCAGATAATGGTCTTCAGGAAAACAGACCAAAACGCTGGTTCTCGTGCCACCGCCGCGTACTGCTGGAGACCAATCACTTCCCAGTCGCGGATGTGGTAGATGTTCATGTTTGATAGTGACAATACCACGTTGTAGAAAAACGGGTACGCCACGACGGCCAACACCAACACGATGGTGGGGCCTAATAAGAAAAGGAGGAATAGCCGAAATCGCGTTTTTTCAGACATAGGCTTAAAGAAACGTGTCGGCGATGCGTTTTTCGACTTCTTCCTGCATCCGCCGCGCGCCTTCTTCTGCAGAAATCGTCCCGCTCATTACGAGTTGATACGGTCCCCGCATGCCATCCCAAATCTGGCGCATTTGCGGGGCCGTAGGCATCGGACGACCAACCTCCACCTGGCGCAGCGAAGCCTGCAGCACCGGATTTTGCTGAACCACCTCTGCATTTCGCACGGCATCAATCACGGGGATGGTTGCAATTTCTTCGGCCATGCGGGTTTGCATCTCAGGGCCCGTCAGGTACACGAGTAGATCGTGCACATAGGAGAGTTTTTCGTCGTTCACATTTACGTTTACAGCATATCCTTTGGCTGAGATTACCGGGGCACACCAATCGCTGCTGGCATCCATTCTCGGAATGCGGGCGAGGCCGTAATCTACGCCCGCGTCGCTGTAGCCCGCCCACGACCACGGGCCGTTGATGATAGACGCTGCCAGTTGGTCTTTAAAAAGCGTTTCGGCCACGTTATAATCGCTCTGAGCGGGAATGAGCTGATGCTTGTCGCGCAGGTCGAGAACAAACTGAATGGCGCGGACAGTGGCTTCATTGTCGAGGGTAGGATTGCCCTGTTCATCCATCACCCAGCCACCGGAGCACGTAAGGAAAGGAATGAAAAAGAATGGCTCGGTGTAGTTCCAGGTCAGCCCATAACGCACCTCATCACGGGCCTGCACCTGCTTGAGAATCGTGATGAGACTGTCCATTGTTGTTGGAGGCGAAGGCATGAGCGCTTTGTTGTACACATACGTCAGGTGGTTGCCCACCTGATCAGCAACAAACCATGGCGTGCCTTCCCACTGAACGATACCATCTTCGTTAAACGAGGCCAGGAAGCTGTCGGGCAACACATCCGTAATAGGACGGATAGACTCCGTGAGGGCGAAGATCGAAACGTTGTCTGAGGGGCCAAAGACAAGCTCAGGTCCTTGTCCGCCCACCGACGCCGTGATAAAGAGGTTGCGCAACTCCTCGTTTTCCCGATACAGTATTTCGACGACACGGTCTGTGTGTGCGGCATTGTACGCGGCAATGGCGTCCTCAAAAAAAGCACGCTCCGCCCCGATTTTCTGATGCCAGATACGAACCTTAACGCGTCCATCATCTGCCGAGCCACAGCCCGACAGAAGCAGGATTAGAAGCGCAAAGATCGAAAATGACCGCATCAGATGATAAGTCGATTATTGAAGGACGAGGCCCGATAATGCCGGGACTTCAATGAGTAACGCTTCACCGTCTTGTTCCAGCTGATATCCTTTGTCCGTCGTTGAGAATAGGACTTCCGGCATTCCAGAGGCTGAAAAGGGTACCCGTATAGTGTGCGTGTCGTCGCTACGATTTAGCACGATGACATGTGTTTCGCCTTCTAAGGAACGGCTGTAAACCAGGGTGTTGGAGTCGTCGTCAGCTTCCAGCACCTCGAAGTCGCCGCGGCGCAAGGAGGCATGCTCCTGGCGGAGTGAGATGACATCTTTGTAAAAGGCAAACAGGTGGTGGTTAAAGGCCACCGGGTCGGCAGGGCGAGAGCGACCTAGAGGGTCTCTCGCTTCGGGATCGTACGTCAGGTCGTCCCACACCATCGGTTTGCGGTCATCGGGGTCGTCGGCTCCCCACATGCCCGCTTCGGTGCCATAATAAATCATGGGGGCGCCCACATACGTCATCTGGAATAGCGCAACGAGTTTCTGAATTTGCCATTCTCGCTCATTGGGAGCCCGCACGAGATAGTTGTCGGTGTTGCGCGGTGAGACGCGGCTGCCCCAGTCGTAGCCATACCGTTCGGCGCTCTCTTCATTTTCATACGGCTGCCGGGCCTCGTTTACGATCATCGACGCCAGCCGGTCAGTGTCGTGCGAATCGATGAGATTCTGCAAGACAAACTGCATCTCCATCGGATATTCCTCGCGGCGCTCATTAAGCAAAGAGGCAAAGGTGCTCGGCTCGCTGGTTCCGTCAATCAGGAATCCTTTTACGGGGAAGGCAAAGCCATGGTAATTCATGGTCGCGGAGAACCCACCGTCGGCAAGGAATTGCGCGGCATCATGCCAGATTTCAGTGACGGTGTAGGCGTCTGGGTTTAAGGAAAAGACATGGTCGTTCCAGTCGGCCCAGAATTGAAGGGGGACTTCATTGGCAACGTCCAAACGCCATCCATCTATTCCATCCTCTGGGTTTCCATCACCATTGGGGTCCATCCACCGCGCGGTGGCATCAAAGACATATTGCTTGGGAGCGGGGTGGAGGTCAGACCCATCAGCATTGTCTGCAAAAACAGGCAGCGTTTCTACGCCCCACCAGCCTTCGTAATTAAATTCATTAACATCCGCAGTCGCGGGGTCATCCCACGCGTTTACGATATACCAGTCGGTGTATGGAGAGTCTTGCTGATTGCGCCGAAGGTCGTCAAAGGCGAAAAAGTCACGCCCGGTGTGGTTAAAAACCCCATCAATGATCACGCGGATGTTGCGCGAATGGGCTTCTTCAAGTAGCGTCAAGAACAAGCGATCGGCTTGGGTCCATTGCCATGTGGATGGATCACTGGTTTCGGTAGCCATCAGGGCAAAATCACCGGCCGGATCGGGTCCGAAGTGCGGGTCAACGTGATGAAAGGTGTTGCCGTCGTATTTATGCAACGACCGGGCGTAAAACACCGGGTTAAAATAGATCGTGTTGATGCCCAGGTCGCGCATATAATCTAACTTGTCGACCACTCCCTGCAGGTCGCCCCCATAACGCCGGTCGAACACCCCGTCCTCGTAAAAGTCGTCGCCACGAGCCTCTTCCCAGGGTGCCCGGGCATACCAATCGCTGGTCCAGGGCGTGATTTCCCAACTCTCTGGAACGCGGTCGATGGGGGTTTCGAGGGATTCACGAGTTGGATCGTTGGACAGGTCGCCGTTGCGGAAGCGCTCGGGGAAAATCTGATAAAATACCGCATCGTTGGCCCAGTCAGGGATGCGGTTTGCCGACGCCGCCTCTGCCGATGTTATCGATTCTGAAGCAGCAGGTTCGGGCGATGGCGTTTCGCAGCCGATGGAAAACAGCAGTCCGAAAAGGAGGAAAAGGGTCAAGCGCATAAATTGAGCTATTTGATTAACAGCATCTGTTGGGTGAACACCTGACCGCCCGCCTCCAACCGATAAAGGTACATGCCGCTGGGCAGTCCGGTGCCATCAAACGAAACCGTGTGGGAGCCTGCGAAGCGGGTGCCCTCTACCAGCGTGATAATCTCACGACCGAGTGCGTCAAACACGGTGAGTTTTACTGGACTGGTCACGGGTAGCGTAAAACGGATGGTCGTCTGGGGATTAAACGGGTTGGGGTAGTTGGACGCAAGTTCGTAGGCAAGCGGCACGTCCACCGTGTCTTCCGTGTCCACCGTGATCAGGTCTTCTTCGGGAGCGGGTAACTCCTGAGTCGTATAAACCCGAAACTCGCCGGGGAGAAGCGAGACCGCATCGTCCTGGGCACTGTCGCGGACTTCGCGGGAGAAAAACTCGTACCAGAGGCCCTCACTCTGGAAGTCGAAGCTAATAAATTCGCTTGGGGTCACCCCGAAGTTGCCGATGATAAGGACGTTCATCGTCGGGTGCGTCAGGCGGATTTGCTTGATGGTACCGCCCGTGTTCAAATCTACTTCGGTGTTGGTGTCATGGAACACCTCGTAGTCCATGCGCAGGTTGATAAGCGCAGACCAGGTTTTGTACAGCTTTTCGCGGAGCGGATCGTCACGGTAATCCCAGCGAATGGCCTTGCTGCCTGTGCGTCCGGGTGCAAAGCTGGGACAGTCGCCATTGGAGCCATCACCGGGCTTAAGGCATTGCTCACCGTTGTTGCCAAACCCGTAGCCCAACTCGCCAAACTGCCACATCATTTTGGGCCCGGGAATGGTGAAGAAAAACGCTCCGGCCAACTTCTGCCGGTCCAGGGCCACGCCAAGTTGACGAATGTTGTAAGTGCCGAAGTTGGCGTCGAGGTTCGGGTTGCAGGCGCTACCGCCGCTCGGAGAACGTTCGCAGGCTCCAAACGTGAGGTTTTTGTACATGAGCCACTGTTCGTCGTGGCTTTCCATGAGCGAGATCAGGTTGGGCACTGGGAAATTGCGTCCGCCCGGGCCAAAGTAAACACCATTCAAGTTGCTGCTATAGCCCATCGTGGCCTCATTATAAGCACGGTTGAGGTTGTCCCAAAGCAGCATCCCCGATCGTCCTTCGTCCCTTCGGTAGGTCGCTAGTTCGCTTTCTTCCTGGAAGCCACCAAAGTGCTCAAAGCTGATGTAGGCGTCCTCGTCCACGGCCCAAATGGCATCAGCCATACGGGTCAACAATTCCACCCGCGAGGCGTCGTAGCTACTCCATAGACCCACATTGCCACCCGAGTTGGTCTGGGTGAAGCCTTTCGATAGGTCGAAGCGGTAGCCATCAATTTTGAATTCCTCGATCCAGTACCGATTCACCCGATCGAGCCAGTACTGGTTATACGGGTTCTCGTGATTCAAGTCGAAGAAGACATTGAACGGGTGCAGCGCCGGGACATTGATGAAGGGGTTGTTGCTGTTCAGACCAAACAGCTCGAGCAGCGGGTTGGGCAGATCCACGTGGTTGTAGACCACATCCATTATCACAGCGATGCCGCGTTGGTGGGCTTCATCCACGAAGCGGCGCAGGTCATTTGCTGTTCCGTAGTACTTGTCGGGCGCGAAGTAAAAGGTGGGCTGGTAGCCCCAGTTCAGGTTGCCGCCAAACTCAGAAATCGGCATGAGTTCGATGGCATTTACGCCCAGCCGATCGATGTAGTCGAGGGTATCGACAAGGGTGTTGTAGTCATGCGCGCCCAGGAAATCGCGCAGTAACATCTCGTAAATTACAAGTTCGCTGGCAGGGGGGCGCTCGAACTCGGTGATGACCCAAGGGTAAGCATCCTGGCCGGGCTGCAGCACGGAAACAATACCCTGGGTTTGACCTGTCGGATAAGGCTTGAGGTTGGGATAGGTGGTTTCGGGAATAAAAGGATCGTTGTTGGGGTCAAGGATTTTGGTCGAGAAAAAGTCGGCGATCCGTTGCTCCCCCTCAATGAGATACTGGTAGCCGTATTCTTGCGTGGCGTTCAGGCCGTCGATGGTGAGCCACCAGCGAACGCTGTCTTCGCCTGCCGTGGCGTCGCGCTTCATCAAGTACGCGTCGTCGATCTCCCAGTTGTTGAAGTCGCCGATCACATGGACAAAACTGGTGCCCGGCGCAAACAGCGAAAGCGTGGCCATCGTCGGGTCGTTGTCCCAATACGTGACGCCGTCTTCCACGCCCGCCGGGCGCGGGGCGTCTTCCACGGTGGGCGGAATCACGCCCACCTGTTCACTTATAGTTGTGCCGCCAGCGTCCGTGGCCGTGATCTTAAACTGGGAGCCTGCGGGTACCGGGGCTGCCAGGACGGCCCGGAAGATGCCGGTGGTGGCATCGTAAAGCGAAAGCCCGTCTTGCGCCTCGCCGTTGATCTCAAAGGAAAGTGTGGTGATGGCTTGCGTCCCAAACAGCCCTGCTGAGACGGCATACACCTCGCCGTCTTCGTTCGTCTCGCGGGCCAGTTGAAACAGCATCGGATTGGTGACGGTGATGACGCTGTTGTTGAGCGTGCCGGTGACCACGTCATTCAAGGGGTCACTGAGCCAGTTGCTGCCACAGCCCGAGCCAGAAGGGGTGTAGTGGAGGTGCACCTTGTACTCATATGATTGCCCTATTTGAAGCGACGTTGTATACGTCCACTGATTCAGGGCATCATCAAATGCCATCAATGAGGCTGCGTTCGAAGAGATACAGCCGTTAGAATTGGGGCCCCAGTTGTTGAATTGTCCGGGCAGAAAGGCACGGATAATGTCCTGGCTGGGTGACTCGATGTATCGGAAGGTGACATTCAGCGGTTGCGCATTCGCCGAAAACGAATACAACAGCACAACAAACAGAAGACAATGTCGGGGGAGCATATCGATAGGAGAACTACATTCAAAAAACAGGATCCCCCACCGGAGCCCGACTTCGTGCGGACTCCGGTGAGGTCCCTGTCTCGTGTGGCATTTTACTTGAGCAACGTCATCGATTTAGTGATGACATGGCCACCTGCTTCAAGTTGATACAGGTAGATGCCCGAGGCGAGGTTCGTTGCGTCGAACGTCACGCGGTAGGTGTTGGCGCTTTGAACACCGTCCACCAACGTTGCCACCGAGCGTCCGAGCAAGTCGAATACTTGCACGCGGACATGCTGCGTGGCGTCGAGGCGGTATTCAAATGTCGTGCTGGGGTTGAATGGGTTCGGGTAATTCGCCCCCAGTGCGATCTGGCTTGGCAACTCGCCGCCCACGGGTTCGACGCGGGTATTAACACCGTCAGCTTCACCACCATTTCTGACCACCATGGCCGTTGGTGGGTTGGCGTCGTTGTCGATCAGGATGTAGGGATCGTAATCGCCAGGCGTTTGCTGCCCCGGACCCCGGTCATCGGTATAACGACCATCGGCAAGAAGGGTGGCTCCGAAGACGATGTGGACCCGTTCCCCGTCTGCCAGCGGCAGGCGGTGATCCGCACCAAAGCCTCCCTCGTTATCAAAACCGTTGATGCCCAGTTTACCTGTTGGTTGAATGGGCGCGCCCGGTTCGAAGCTCAGGGTAATGGTGTAGACCGAGTCTCCGGCCACTTCATCATCGCCTGAACCATCGTCCAACAGTTGGCGCGTGGTCAATCCCGCGAGTTCTTCGCCCCATCCAGCCCAGTCAGACGCTTCGTCTACCGTCGAGAAACCGGCCACCTCGCCATTGACGAACAACCCGTTGATTTCGGTTTGTGCATCCACGCCGGATTGTGTGTCGACGGGAAGTTCCGAACTGTCAGCCAGGTGATAAAAGGCAGGGCGCAGGTCAACTTCAAAGATCACCGTTGCGGGTTCCGTTAGAATTTGGTCTGCTGTGACACGATTGTAGAAGTACGGACCAGCAACAACATCCAGGTCACCATCGCCATCTGCATCGGTGGCATCTGCCACTTCGATGGGGCGGTTGTCTCCGCCTTCCCAACCATCGGGGGCCGCATCGGTGGGTTCACCGATCACAAATTTAAACAGGACCTGTGGATCCACAAAGTCCTCGACCTGGAGGACCTTGGTATAGATTGTTGGATTGATAAAGTCCTGAGATAAGGTGTCTGCGGTTGTATTCCAGCCATTCATGTTGCCAGCAACCACAACGATATCTTCAGCAGGATCGAAGATGCCTTGCAAGGTTGCGACTTGCATGTCAACCTGGAATTCAATTTCAAGGTTTGCTGCTTCTACGTTACATAAATCCGAAAACTCCTTGTTAAACTGGGCCACGTCGATGGTCTGTTCAGCATCGGCTGTCACCGTGTAGGCACGGTTCGGGTCGTTTTCCCAGCCCAAGATGCCATCAGCAGAAGGATCAGCCGTCGTTCCGACGAAGAATTTGTAGGAGACCTCCGTGGCTTCAGGGATTTCGATAGTGACGGCATACGTGCCATCGCCATCTTCGTCCGACATCGCTTGTCCCGCTCCCCAATCATCGAAAGACCCTTTTACGTAAGGAGTTTCGCTCTCGGGGAGGAAGGAACACGCTTCTTGGGGCGCGGTGAGGTCAACCTGAAAGGTGACCTGTGGTGTCTGTGCAAGGGCAGGCACCGCGCTGAGTAGCATCACCGCAAGGGTCATGCATATTCTGGTAGCGCATTTCATGGTTTTCTACCTCTCTTGTTAGGTGGTGGAAGTTGCGAGGGTTTAGGAGTCAGGGTGGACTTTCTATATGTACGTGGGGGACTAAAACGTCACGCCCAACGTGAACATCTGTTGATTGCCAAAGGGCTCGTATTCTTGCAGCACAAAGTCGAAGGAGCCGCCCAGGCGGTTGTTGAATCGATAGGCAAGACCCGCGCCGAGGGACCAGCCACTGTCGTCGCTTTCAGCAGCAAAAGCCTGACGGAAGCCGCCGCGGACGAAGAAGATCTCCCGGAAGCTATATTCAGCCCCGAAATTGGCGTTCTGTGCATTGTCTGCCGGAGCCAGCCCGTCGACGCTGACCGAAAGCCGTTGGTCAGCCGTAGAAAAAGCGTCTATGGAGATTCCCACGCGGAAGATGAGCGGGAGGGACCATTCATCGGTTTCAAGGGCGCCCGCGTTACGGGGATTGTTTCCTTCGCGATTGGGGTCGATATCGATGGCTTGCCGTAGGTCTTGGCCATTCAGACTTATGCTGCTGCCAAAATTGCTCATCGATGCGCCGATGCGCAGATTGCGGTAGCTGGTGAGGTATGTCACGCCCAGGTCCATCGCGGCCCCGGTGCCAGACTCATTCCAGATTTTCTGACGGATCAGCTTAAGGGTTCCGCCTACCGAAAAACGGTCAGTAAGGGCACGGGCGTACGAAACGCCCACGGCCAGGTCGAGTGCGCTCCACAACTCTCCGGTACCCTCGGGCAAGTCGATGGTGGTCACTTCGTTATCTCCGTAATCCAGCGCGGTCACACTAAGGCCGAGGTGACCTCCATTCGTAGTCAGCACAAAGCCGAGGTACTGCAATCGGGAGTCCACGAGCCAATCGGCGTGTGAAAACTCGACGCCGTGGGTTGACATCGACGTGATCCCAGCGGGGTTCCAGTACAGTGCACTCGGCCCCTGGGCCGAGGCTACCTGGGCACTTCCCATGGCCGCGGCTCGGGCACCCTGAGCGATACCGAGAAACGGGGCCGCCGTGGTCCCCACTTTATCTTGGGCTGCCACAGGAATGACGAGGAGCAGCGTCAGGGCAAGCAGAAGTAGCTTTTTCATGGCTCGTTCGTTCCGTTGGCTTATTTGATGATTGCAATTTTGCCCGTCGTCTCACCGACGCCTGGGGCTTCGAGGTGGTAGAAATACACCCCATGGGCCACGTCTAGGTCTTCGCGGGTGCGAAGGTCCCACCGCACCGTGCCATCCCCTATACCACTGTCATGCATGAGTTCGCGGACCAACTCACCGCGGGCATTGTAAATCCGAATGCGGGCGTTGGCGGGTACGTGAATGAAGTCAATACGCCGCTCCCCACGACCGCTCGTGATGGTAGGAGGCAAGGGTCTTTCCCAGGATGCCGCTGCCACATAGGGGTTTGGCACAACCTTCACGCGGTCCAATTCTGCCTTCGCCGCTTCAGGATTGATGCCTGCGGCACGCGTTCGATAGCTGTAACGGTCGTTGGCAGAAAAGGGCTTAAAAGTGCGCACGGCGTATACATCGCCTGCGGCAGGAAAATCACCATCGAAGCCGCCCTCACTGTTCTGGTTCGCCCGGATGCCATACGTGGGTGTCAGCGTCCCATTTAGCTCCTCATAAATGAAGATGAACTCGTTCCCATCAAAAATGCCATTGGCGTTGGCGGGCTCAAAAAACACAAATTGCGCTGGGCGGTCGAGCGTGACATTATGCACGGTGAAATTGGTTGGACCTGCAGTAGTTTGTGGGCCCCGAGAACCGAGTTGGAAGCCGCCGATGGATTGTCCAATCAGGTCGTTGGAGAAGCGTACTTCGTAGTCGTAGGGCACACGCACACCCTCATAGCGCCACTGGGTTACGTTGATCAGCAACGTACTGAGGTCCACCTTACCTGCGGGATCTGCAAACCCCGTCAGATCCTGATTCAGGCGGGTCTCATCGTTTCGGAAGAAAAAGCGCATCCCGTCGAAGATGGCAGACGAGACCTCCCCGATAGGTATGTTGTCGAGCAAAACCCGTCCATCGGCCTCTACCGCAAAGGAGGAAGCAGAGGGGGCACCGCTGCTAGTAAAGGTGAGCGTATAGCGGGTATTTTCGTTCAACAAACGAGGGTCTAGCACTTCTACCAATACATCGCCGGTGGCAGGGCCTTGTTCGTGACTGATGTCTTCGCTGAGGCCTCCATTTTCAAATCCAGAGACAGGGGCATTGGGTGTTACTTCCACCACGTTTTTGCCTGTTATGGCCTGGCCCGACTCGTTGACGCTTACGGCAAAGTTGTTTTCAGCAGGGAAGAAGCCGAGGGCGGGGTCCCCTCGGTCATATGCCGTAAGTGCATAATAATAGGTGCGGCCGTTTTCCACGAGGGTGTCACGGTAGGCATAACGAAGCCCCGTGTTGTCCCCTAGATAAAAGGGTGTTCCGCGCACGCGATCGTACAGGTTGTTGTCCGAGGTCGGCAAGAAGAAGCCTTGGATGGCATCGTCGCGGTCATACTGCACCAGCGGATCAAGGATGGCTGGCGTGCCGAAGGCATCAGTGACAATCTCCGGGTCACGGAAAAACGGGTCGGTGCTTTTGAAGAGCCGGTAGCCCTGGAAATCATCGCCCAAGACGGGGTCAATGGACTGCTCGGCTGCCGAATCCCAGTAGAGCAACACTTCGCCATCGCTGGGCACGGCAGAAAGCTCGGGGCGTTCGGGTGCACGGGCGAAGTTGTAGTTGCGGTCGTAAATTTCTTGGATCGTG
>JAUIDY010000065.1 GCA_030428385.1 Rhodothermia bacterium
TCCGGCCGTTGATTCGTTTCAGCGTTTTGGGAGCCTTTTTTATAAAGGGTTAGAGTGGCTGGTCCGAGAGGCAGAAATCCGTCCGGCTGATATCGAACCCTTGATGCACCGGTTGTTTGATGTAAGCCAGGTGCTGTTGCTGGTATTGGTGTGGGGGCTGGTGCGCCGGTTCAGCACCGATCCGCTTTTGTTTATCTTGCTGGGAGCCTGGTATATTTTTAAACAAAAGGCCATGCTCGGCGGCGCGGCGCTGACCTTTCCTTCCATGACGCATGGTACCGTAGCGTTGATGCTGGGGCTAGCCAGTTTGTACATTTTATTGAAGGGAAACGTGTTGGGGTTTTGGTTGCTCGCAGGTGTAGCCGTGTTTATCCATTCGTTGATGGCGCTGCATCTGGTGGTGTGCGTGGTCCCGGCGTGGTATTTTGTACACCGCCGTTTTACATGGCAAGACGTGGTGGGAGGGCTTTGCTTTGCAGGCTGTGTGCTGGCCTACAAGTTTTGGTTTGCTCCACCCACGATGTCACCCGAAGAGGCTGCCATTTTTCTGGAAGCCCGCTCCAGC
Organism: Rhodothermia bacterium; assembly: GCA_030428385.1. Classification (GTDB taxonomy): domain Bacteria; phylum Bacteroidota; class Rhodothermia; order Rhodothermales; family JAAAOL01; genus JAUIDY01. The sequence continues at coordinate 566 of JAUIDY010000065.1, forward strand.
ATGTATCATGTGTCCCCGTTCAGCCAGGGGCTGCACACCTATGTACACGCACTCCTCCTGATGGTGCTGGCCGTGATGACCTATCGGTACGCGGCACGGTATGAGGACGCACCCGGGAAGGCCGAGGAAAAGACAAACACGTTCCTGTGGGGCGCTGTCTTGAGCGGGAGTGTGTTTGCCCTGGGGCTGGGCCTGCTAGCCGCCGCCGAGGTGTCGGTGACGCTGGTGCAGGTTCAACCCATGCGTATCTTTACCTGGGTCACCGCCTTTGTCTATCTGCTTCTTGCCCAATCCACCATCCGTATTTTGCGGCATCGGGACATGGTGGGTGTGGCGCTGCTGGGCGTCTGGATGCTGGAACTCATTCCCTCGAAGTGGTGGTGGCTCGCGATGGTGATGTTGACCATCGGTAGCATGGGGTGGGTATTCCTGACCAAGCAGCGGAACACCACACAGTATCATGGGGTGGTGGGAGGCGGTGTGAGCCTGTTGGTCCTTGTGATGGGCGTGGGATGGATCTTCCGCGACATCGTTTCCCTGGGGCCGTTCCAAAAAGCCGGACCGGTGTTGGGAGGGCTGTTGTTGCTGCTTCTCGTTGGGCTCTATGCCTCGGCTGATAGGCGGCGATGGCTCGGGATGGCGGCGGGCGTTTTCCTTGTGGGAACGGCGGCAGTGAACAGTTGGGCCACGACCCGTGAAACCAACCCCGCAAAAGCAGACTGGCTGGCTGTGCAAGACTGGTGTGCCACGCATACCGCGAAGGCAGATCAGTTTATCATTGTTGACGGAGAAGATAATTTCCGGGTGCGTGCTCAGCGAACAGGAGAAGGGGAGTCGATGGCGGCGTTGGTGTGGGTGGACCCGCTTTTGCACCAGCACTACGCCCAGCGAAGACAACAAATAAAACAAGCAAGCGGCAAGACGCCTCCCTGGGATCTTGAGACCCTGATGGTCCTCGCCCAAACCTGGGAGTATGAATATGTGTTGACCCGCGGTGCCGTCCAGTCACCCTCGCCCGCCGCGTTTGAAGCCGGGCCGTATCAAGTGTTTGCCGTACCGGCGTTGCACACGCCCTAATTTGTAAAACGAAAGCTCCGCTATACACGTTCTTACATGACATCACTCAAAACCATCCATCATCCATCGCCCGTGGGACAAAACGGTCACCATACCGACGAAAGCAAGCCGCACATTGTGCTGATTGTACCGCGGGGTGAGGCGGTGCGTAACTTTATGTACTCCGACACGCTTCGGGTCTTGAGCGAAAACGCGCGGGTCTCGTTGCTGTCCGTTATTCATGATGCTCCGTTTCAGGAGCGGTTTGGGTCGTACGTAGAGGACATCTATCCGCTCGAAAACAAAAAGTACGACGAAAACCCCTGGCTGCGGTCCATCCGTTTTATCATCCATGAAGCCCACTTTCGGTGGATCTGGAGTGAGGTGGCCAAAAACACGTGGGAACTCAGAAAAGGGAAAGCGACCACCCCGGTGCGGCAGGCGAAACGCATCGCGCTGGAGCGGCTCATTGAACCGCTCGCCAACCGGCCTACCCTGGAGGCCTTAACCAAGCTGGAAAACTACCTCAGCTACGTATTGCGCCCGGACAACACCTTTAATGAACTGTTCGCCCGGTTGAAGCCCGACCTGATCTTTAACTGCTCCCACATCCATGGCAAGGCCGCCGCTGAACTGCCTGCCAAAATTGCCTATCGGATGGGGATTCCGGTGACCGGGTTTATTTTCTCCTGGGACAACCTGACCTCGCGCAGCCGCATTTTTGTGCCCTATCATCAATACATCGTCTGGCACAACCCCATGCGGAATCAACTGCTGGAACAATACCCGAAGATTGACCCGCAGACGGTGAAGGTAACGGGGACACCGCAATTCGACTACCATTTCAAACCAGATTACTGGCTCTCGCGGGAGGAATTGTGCCAACGGATTGGTATCGACCCGTCGCGTCCGTTTGTGTTTTACACCACCGGGCTGGATAAACACTTTCCAGATGAGCATTTCACAGTGGAACGGGTCATTCGGCTGTTGGAAGAACTAGACCTTCCCGAAAAACCCCAACTGGTAGTGCGCACCTATGTAAAAGGCATCAGCGATGAGATGCGGGCGCTGGCAGCACGGATGGAAGACAACCCCGATGTGGTGTTTCCGCCGGTGGCCTGGGATGAGAAGTGGTACATGCCGCAGCATGAAGACTTGGCCTTGTACACCAGCCTGTTGCGCGAATGCGCCATGGGCATCAACCCGGCCTCCACGGTGTCGCTGGAACTCATGATGCACAACAAACCCGTCATCAACCTCGGCTTCGACCCGCCCGGCAGCAACCTGCCCCACCGTTTCCGCTGGATCCGGCATATCGAGTTCGACCATTTCCGCCCGGTGGCCGAAAGTGGAGGCACCATGGTGGCCTACAAGCCCGAAGACCTGGGGCCGTTTATCCAGCGCGGGATGACCCAACCCCTCGCCGACAAGGACGCACAGGATCACTTTATCGGAAGCATTTTTGGCGATACCCTCGACGGCAATGCCAGCAAACGCGTGGCCGAACACCTCCTGCACCTGGCGCACCACTACCGTTCATTGAAAAAAACCACTTCCTGATCATGGGCCTTGTCCACGACCTCTTTGATCCTAAGTCGCGCCTGCGAAAAAAAGGGCAGCGATGGAAGCGGCACGTACGCTACTGGCTACAGACAAAAAGCTCGGCGGACCGTGTCTTGCCGAACTTCGTGGCGTTGGGAGGGATGCGGTGTGGGACCACCGCCTTTTTTCTGTATTTAAAAGAGCACCCGAATATTTTGCCCACGGTAAAAAAGGAACCGCGTTTCTTCGACAACTTTATGGGCAATTACAAGCGCGGGGAGCAGTGGTACCGGGCCAACTTTCCCACCGCGTCGCAGATGGAGGACCACGCCCGGTCCGTAACCGGTCCGGTTTTGACGGGGGAAGCCACGCCCTATTACCTGTTTCATCCCAAGGCCCCCGAACGCCTCCAGGCGGTGGTTCCAGAAGCACGGTTGGTGGTGTTGCTACGGAACCCCGTGGACCGGGCCTATGCGCATTATTTCAAAAACACCCGCAAAGGCTATGAGTCGGCTTCGTTTGCCGAACGGGTAGAGCAGCTCACGGCCCTCTCGTTTGAAGAAGCCCATGCCATGTCGTTGTATGGGCTCGAACATGGGCAGGAGGCCTGGTTGGCTGCGCATGGAAAACGGTATCCGGGGGTGGAGCATCCGCATGACCTGGCTTATCTGTGCTGGGGGCACTATGCCTGGTACTTGGAGCACTGGTTAGAGGTGTTTCCCCGTGAGCAATTCCTCATTATCAACAGCAACGCCATGTTTAGGGATGTGGCTGGAACCATGCAGCAAGCGCATGACTTTCTCGGCATTCCGCACGTTCAACTGCCCGAATATGTGAACCGCCCCTCGAAGTATCCTAAAATGGGAGATACGGAACGCAGCCGGCTGCAGGCGTATTATGCCCCGCTCAACCAGGAGTTGGAAGCCTTACTCGGGGAATCGATGGGCTGGGATACCTGAGATCATTTGTTGGCTCCGCCAGGCTAAAAGGAGCCGCTGAACAGGCATTATGATACCCGTCACTTTTTTCCATCCCAAAACCGAGGATATTTCCGCCGTTCAGGGGAAAGCCGTAGACGAACTGTGGAATCAGTTTCTGCACATGACCCGCGAGTTCAACTGGGTGCTTCAGTCGGCGCTCCGGCTCCAGGAATTTGGCTATGCCGTCTCCCTCGCGTCAGAGGTGCCGGACGAAGGCATTGTGGTGGTAGGAGCCGGTTGGGCACAGAGCCAGCGTTTTCTGGAAGCGTGCCAGCAACAGAACGGCGTGGATTGGAGCAAGCTGGTGGTGGTCACGGTCAACGGCGATGCGGCGCGCTCTTTTGTGGGCGACTTCGAGATTGCTCAAAATGGACGGTATGCCGATGGAAAACGGGTTTTTTTTGTCCCTCATTGGCCCCAGCCGAACCTTGTTCCCCGCCATGCAGAACGGGGGACTACCATTTCGAACGTGGTGTATAAAGGGGCCCCGGGCAACCTGAACGAGGCTTTTCGTTCTTCTCGCTGGCCCCGCTTTTTGGAAAGCCATGGCATAAACTGGGTGGTTGATGATCAAAAGTATGCAGATGATCCAAACGCCGTGGACTGGAATGACTATTCCGAGGCCGATGTGGTGTTGGCGGTGCGGCAGCAAATGAACTGGTCCTATGAGCGGAAACCAGCCTCCAAGTTGGTGAATGCATGGCGCGCGGGCGTGCCTGCACTCCTCGGGCCGGAGTATGCCTATGAGGAACTGCGTGAGAGCCCGCTTGACTTTGTCACCATCCGATCGCTGGAAGAGGCCATGCATGCGATGGAGCACTTGCTTGAGCATCCGCGCCACTATCAGGCGATGGTGGAGCAAGGAAGAAGGCGTGGAGAAGCGTTTTCCCCGCAGGCCATCGCGGAACGATGGGCGTCTGTCCTTTTTGAACGCATTCCTTCCTACATTCAGCACGCGCCCATGCGTTGGGTGCAGCAATGGCCCATGCCTGCGCGCCGTGTGGTACATGCGGTGCAACGTCCGCCGCGTTGGTGGGAATGTCGTATGTGGGGAGGGAGGGTGCTGCGCAGCATGAAACGAGGCGGCGGGGAGTAAACTTTTTCTGGAAAAACATTTTTGGGGAATCAACCCAGTTTATATGCAGATACATGCCCCCATCTTTTTGAACTGTTTCTCGCGGGGGGGAAGCAATTTGTTTTGGAATCTTTTCCTGACACACCCCGACGTATGCTCGCCGATCATCGAAACGCTGCAAATCTTTCGGGTGGGCCTGCGCAAGCCCCGTCCGGAAGGGCTGCGGGCGGCCTGGCTCAGTCGCCAGCCTCGGTTGTTTGATCAGTGGAACCTGTCGCCGCGCTCCGTGCTGCGGCCTGCGGCCAAAACCTATATCGACGAGACGCTCTATGCCTGGAAGCTGAAGACGGTCAGCGATCTCGACATGCAGTTCAAAAACGAAAACGAACGCTACACCGAGGAAGAAGTGAAGCAGGCCCGGTTGGTGGCCAAAAACAACAACGGCCTCGCTTTTATGACCGACTGCTGGCTGGATATGTATCCCGATGCTACGTTTTTTGGGCTGGTTCGGCATCCGGTACCCTTATATGAAAGCCATAAACGCCGCAAAATTGCGTCTTCGGTCGATGATTTTGTGGGGACCTATTGCCGGATTGCCGAGCAGATGCTGAACGACGCCGACCGGCTCGAACGCTACTTTATGGTTCGGTTTGAAGACATGCTCAAGGAGCCCATCGGGGTGATGGAGCAGGTGTATGCGCAGGCGGGACTGGATCGGTCGCGGGTGACCAAGATCCGGTTTAAGGCCAAGGCACATTACCAGGGCGAGGGCGAACGCACCACCACTTACGAAGAAGGACGACACTACTGGTTTGAGCCTGCCGAGATCTACAAAATGGTGGAGCCACAGATTAACCGTTTTCATGTCGCCCAGTTGGAAGAACAGGAGCGCCTCGCCTTGCTCGAACGGACTGCCTCCGTGCGGGAGCGGCTGGGCTATGCGCAGGAGTTTGCCGTTTAATTATGCCGACCAAGATGTCACCCCAACCACAAACCGTATCGGTCGTGACGCCCACGTTTCGGCGTCCGGATGAAGTGCGAGGGCTGCTGGCCAACCTGTCTGAACAAGACCTGATGCCGCTGGAACTGGTGCTCGTTGATGGTGCCGGCGAAGACGAACGTGCCACCGAGGCGGTGGTGATGGAGATCAAAGACACGCTGCCGTTTAACTGTGTCTACATCCGCCACAGTGGCGGCACGGCCATCCAACGCAACGTGGGCATCGATGCAGCACAGGGACAATACATCGCGTTTGTGGACGACGATGTGCGGCTGGAGCCGCCGTTTTTGCGGACCCTCGTCGACGTTTTTGAACAACCGCAGCATGCCGGCGTGGGGGGCATCGTCGGCTACCGGACCACCTCTCATTTCAGTTTGCAGAGCGTGAACCGCTGGCGCTGGTACAAACGCCTGGGTCTGTTGACGACGTACGAGCCGGGGCGCTATGACTACGAGACCGGGTATCCGATCAACGCCAACTTGCAACCCCCCTTTAGCGGCGTCCGCCCCGTCGATTTTATGACCACGGCTTGTGCGTTATGGCGGTGCGAGGTGATGGATGCCGGACTGCGCTTCGATCCTTTTTTTCGCAACTATGGCATCCTGGAGGATGCACATTTCTCGCTGCGGGCGGGAAAGACGTGGAAGCTGCTCCAATGCGGCGATGCCTTGTGTGAGGAGCTATCGTCACCCCACGGGCGCGAAGGCAGCGAGATCTTGGGCTACAAAAAGGTGATCAACTACTACTATGTGTTTCGCAGCATCGTGCAGCCCCTGACGTGGCAGCATCAGGTGCGCTTCTGGCGGTATCAATTCTTTGAGTTGGGGCGCATGTTATATTCGGGCATCACCCGCCGCCGAAGAGGGGATTTGCTTCAGGTAAAAGGCCGCCTGCGTGCGTTTCAAGACGTGGCACGTGGGGTTGCATTTGATTCGGCATCCTCCTGACCACTTACTGAAGCAAAGGGGGTAACTTTAAACGAAGGAAATGACGACGCAAGGAGCACAATCTGCCAAGCATAAACCGTTGTGGAAGCGGGGAGGGGTACAGCGCAAGGTAGCCCTTCCGTTTAATATGGTGCGGAACGCCCTTCCTATTGCCCGCATGATGGGGAGCGACGCCGCGCCCTATGCTGTCGATGGGAAACGGCTGCTCTTTTCCATCAACTCGGGCCGTGCCGGCTCTAAATATTTATACCGCCTGCTGGACACGGCTGCCAACGTAACGGCCACGCACGAGCCCAAACCCTCGATGGCGGGCCGTTACGTGATCGAGTATCCGGTAAGCGATCCGGGTCTGCTGGATTCCCTGTTTTATTACGGGGTGATGTGCCCGCACAAGTTTGAGAAAGTCCGCCATTTGCAGCAGGTACTCGCCGATTTGCCAGCGAATCATGTCTATGCCGAGACGACGCACATGTTTATCCTGTCGTTTTACGACGTGGTAATGGCCGCTTTTGGCGAGTCAGTGTCGGTCGTGATTATGCGGCGGCATTTGCCCAAGGTGGTCAAGAGCATGGTGTCGCTGGGCGATTTTGGAAAGCGTCGCAACTGGCGGTTCTGGCGGTCGTCGCCCAATGCCCGCAGTGCGGCGGTGCAGGCCGCCGCGCCGGATGCCGAACTTGATCAGATGGATATGGCGATTGCCTACCTGATCGATGTGGAGGCACGGGCCCAGCGTTTTAAGCAACAGTTTCCCCACATCAACACGGTGGAAGTACGGGTGGAAGCCCTGAATGATTGGGAAACCGTGTCGCAGGTGTTCGAGCAGCTGAACCTGGAACCGAGCGATGCCACGCATGAGATCCTGGGAACGGTGGTCAACCAACGCCACAAAAAGAAGAAGGAGATGGACCAGGAGATTTCGGAGGAATACTGCCTGGAGCGGATCCAGCAATACTGTGCCCGGTGCGAGGCCCAAGGCATCCAGTTGCCCGACTTGCCGCAACTCACCCCGTTTCCGGAGGCTGCATGAGGCGTTGTTTTTTTATTGCCACCAGTTGGCGCGACCGGGCCGTGCCCAAACACTTTAAAGCCCTCGCCCAGCGCCTGGCAGACCGGGGGCATCGGGCGGTGGTGTTTATTGATGGCAAGAAAAAAGAAATGGAGGTGCCGCAGGGTAACCCGGCCGTACTCTCGTGGCCGTCCGTCCGCCCCACCACCCTCAAAGATGCCCGGTTTCTGTGGGAAACCATTCGCCAGTATCGCCCCGATGCGCTGGTGGCTAACTTTGGGGCCGTGAATCTATTCAGCATGGTGGGATGGATGACCGGAGTGACCGGGCGGATTGTGTGGGAACGGACCCTCAGCGCACAGCACGACATCGACAATGAAAAGGCGGAGTGGGTGCGCTCCTTTCGGCAATTTCGGCGGCGGCTGGTATATGCCGCCGCCACCCATGTGGTAGCCAACTCCGAGGCTACCCTGGCCGACGTAACGGGCCATTACCGCGTGCCCGCCTCCAAATGTCTCGTCTTTCATAACGCCTTACCTGATCCGTTGGACAAATATCCTGCGCTGGTGGGACAAGAGAAAGTAGAGAACCGGGTGGTGTGTGTGGGCCGACACGATTATTCCAAGGGGCAGGATGTGCTCTTGCATGCCATCGCGGAGGTCAGAAAAGTGATACCTGACGTGGAACTGGTGCTGGTAGGCGACGGCGATTTTCGTCCTACCTTGGAAGCCTTGGCGGCCGAATTGGGCATCGCAGAAAACTGCCAGTTTGTGGGAGGCGTGGAGCATGAAGCGGTGTTCCATCACATGGCAAAGGCCAGTGTAACTGTGGTGCCTAGCCGGAGTGAGGCCTTTGGCTGGGTGAATGCGGAGTCGATGGCGGTTTGTACCCCCGTCATAGGAGCGGCTGTTGGGGGAATCCCCGAAATTATTCGGGAGGGCGTGGATGGATATCTGGTGCCGCCCGACGATGCGGCCACGCTTGCCGAACGGCTCATTCGGCTGTTGCAAGACAAAAAAAGCCAGGCGCAGATGGGGCAACAGGCCCGCCAGCGCTTCCTTGATCATTTTGAGCAATCGCACATGCTGGACCGGCAGGTGCAGTGGCTGGAAACCCTCACTGAATCACCCGTGGCCTAGCCGTTTAAGCAAAAAACACCGGACTAACCCCATACGGAATGAGTAAACGAACCTATCTGGTAGGGACCCACTCTTTTTTGTTTGCCCTTGACCTGGATGCCAACTGGCAGGTTGAGGGGTACCGCATTCTGCATGACGGGCATCACTACGGGATTGCTTTTTATGAAGACAACGGGCGAAAATTTCTTGCCAAGCAACCTCATTCCAGCGGAAACGAGGTGAACCTGTTTGAGGCCCAGCCGCCCTACGAGCATCTGGGAACCCGGGCCTTCGAGGACATCAGCAAGTCGCACCAGATGTCTGTTGCGAACGGCGGGATTTACATCACCAATACGGGCTGTAACAGCATTGTGTATTACAGCATGGACGGGGAGACCCGGCATGAGTATCACATCAACGGGGCAAAGCATGACCGCAACCACGTAAACTCGGTGTTTCCTTGCGGCAATCAGGTGTATGCGTTGCTCCACAACAGCTTTCGGCGGGTGAGCCAACTGGTGGTTTTGGAGCATGCCCCGGAGACCGGGTTTACGCTCCGGCACATGCTTGATCTGTGGAACGAAGGGTGCCACAACATCTACGTGGAAGAGGACCTGCTCTACTACAATTCGTCGCAGACAGGCCAGTTTGTGGCGGTGGATTTAAAGACGGAGAAGGTGATCCAGAAACTCCGGTATCCCGAAAGCGCGTCGGGTAAGTTTGTCCTGGATACCCATGATCATCACACCAAGGGAATGGCCGTCACAGAGGATCACGTCGTGGTTGGGTTTTCCCAGCAGGCGTCACGGGAGGCACGGCGTCGCACACGCGGCCACCTCGCCGTGATTGACCGCCACAGCCTCACCACCCAGGCAATCATCGACCTGAACTTTCCCGATCTTCCGCATCCTGCGGGTAATGTGAATGAAGTCCGGTGCCTGTCAGAACCCGATCTCGGGCAGGCAAACGCCAACCCGCTGGCTGTGGATTGGGGCCAGTTGAAATTAGCGCGTCGCAATGGGCTGGAATATGCCCGCACCAACGCCCTGGTGGTGGTACGAAACCTGGGCAAGGTAGGCAAAAAAGTGACCGAGCGTATTTTCCCCAGCCTGTTTCCTCAAATCGGTGAGTAGGAGCGTATCGTGAAGCTCGTTGTTGTTTCCCACAAGCAGGGCTGGCCCGATGCGGACGCCCCATCGGGCTATGTGACCGATGGCGGGTTTCCCTATCACATGCAGGCCGTCTCGAACCTGTTCGACGAGACCGAGGTAGTGATGCCGATTGCCATGGCGCCTTCGCCTCCGGGCACGGGGGCGTTGCGTGGACATCGGTTGCGTATTCTTCCGTTGGTGCCGCCTGCACAAGGTGGGGGCCGCCGCAAGAGTTTGGTGAAGGTCTTGCCTGCCAACCTGGGCCGTATCTGGAAAGCCGTCCAGCAGGCCGACGCGGTGCACGTGCCCGTTCCGGGCGATATCGGCATGATGGGAATTCTGGTCGCGCTTATTCAGCGCAAACGCCTGTTTGTGCGTCACTGCGGAAACTGGCTGGTGCAGCGCTCTCCCGCCGAGCACCTGCTTAAGTTTATCATGGAGCGATTTGCAGGAGGACGCAATGTGATGCTGGCGACAGGAGGTGGGGTCGCGCCCCCGTCTGCAAAAAACCCAGCGATCAAGTGGATCTTTTCCTCGGGGCTTACGCGGGCCGATTTGAAGAAGTATGGCGCGCCTCGTACCCAACTTCCCAAGCAGCCACGACTTGTCATCGCCTGCCGCCAGGAGCGCAACAAAGGCACCCACCTTGTCATCGAGAGCCTGCCCGACGTGATGCAGGCGTTTCCGGGCGTTCATTTAGAGGTGGTAGGTGATGGCCGCGCCTTGCCCGACCTGAAGCAACAAGCCGAGGCGCTCGGTGTGGCAGACCACGTGACGTTTCATGGGCGGCTTCCACACAAAGGGGTGTTGGAACGCATGCAAGCAGCCGATCTGTTTTGTTACCCCACCCAGTCGCCCGAAGGGTTTCCCAAGGTGGTGTTGGAGGCCCTGGCGAGCGGGTTGCCGGTGATCACCACCGCGGTATCCGTGTTGCCCCACCTCATCGGTGACCGTTCCGGGCACATTCTGGACGAGGTGACGCCTGCTGCCATGGCAACAGCCATTCGCCACTGCCTCGCCGACGAGACGCGTTATGTGCGGATGTCGCAGCAGGCGGTGGAGACGGCGGCGCAGTATTCGTTGGAGGCGTGGGAAGAAACCATTGGTGGGTATCTGGAAGCCGCCTGGGGGCCGTTGCGCAGCGATGGTTGATCTGGCGTCGATAAAGGTGTGTTTTCTCGCTGGATCGCTGGGGCAGGGCGGTGCCGAGCGGCAGCTTTATTATATGGCAACCACCCTACATGAAGAGGGCGCCCAGGTACAGGTGTTGTCGCTTACCCAGGGTGAGTATTGGGAAGCGCCGCTTCAGGCAGCGGGCGTGCCCGTTCACTGGGTGGGCAAGGCCTCGTCGCGTCTCCAGCGCATGCAGGCCATCTGGAGGCACCTGCGGGCGTTTCGGCCCCACATCGTGCAAAGCCAGCATTTTTTTGCCAACCTGTATGCCACCGTACCTGCGTGGTTGCTAGGGCTGAAAGAAGTGGGCGGGATTCGAAATGATGTGTTTAGTGAGGTGAAACAAGGCGGGGCCTTACTGGGGCGGTGTAATCTCTGGCTGCCTCGGGTTTTAGCCGCCAACTCCCGCCAGGCCCTCGCCAATGCCCAACGCCTGGGGGTGAACGCCCGCCGGTTGCACTTTTTGCCGAACGTGGTTGACACCGATCGCTTTCGTCCGGTTACGAAAAAGAAAGAAGGCCCCGTTTGCCTTGCCGCCATTGGACGGTTGGTGCCCCAAAAACGGATGGACCGATTTATCGATGTGTTGGCGGGCCTCGTGCAGCAAGGATTGCCCGTGAAGGGCCTGATTGTAGGAGGCGAACGCGTCGGGCATGTGGTCCGGGATCAACTACAAACGCAGGCAAAGACGCTGGGATTGGGACCTACGGTGCTTGAATTCAAGGGCGAAGTTGGGGATATTACATCCATCTATCAGCAGGCCGACGTGTTGGTGCTGACCTCTGACTGGGAGGGAACGCCCAACGTGGTGCTCGAAGCAATGGCCGCTGGGATACCCGTCGTCGCCAGCGCCGTAGGCGGAGCCGTAGAACTGATTGAAGATGGAGAGACCGGCTTTTTGCTCTCTCCTGATGACCGGTCGGGGTACAGGGCCCGCTTGGCGTTGCTCATAGAAGACATCGCGCAACGGGAACGCATGGGGAAGGCCGCTCGTCAGCGTGCGGTAGAACTTTACTCGTGCTCAAGCTTATCTCTGTCTTTCCGTAGCCTCTATTCCAAGGTGCTGAAGTGAATACCTACGTGTCTCCCTTAACACAGACCATGGCGCAGCTTCGGCTGGATGGGACCTCTTCGCAGCGTTATTCTGGCATCTTTAACGCGCAGAATTACATCCTCCTGTTGATTGGGCACGGGTTCTTGGGGCTCATCTTTCGTTATGTGCCTAGTATTTCGGAGCTGTACGCGTTTTTTCTTATCGCATTGGGGATCTGGTGGGGCTATAACAAGCGGCTTGATCTGGTTGCCTATTGGGGCGCGTACTTTGTGGGGATGGAGACCTTGTTCCGTATGACGAAAGGGAATCCCATTCATGAGTTTGGAAAATATGGGATCTTCTTTGTGTTTCTGTTTGCCCTCCTTCGTTCGGGGCGACGCGGCAAATGGGTAACCCCGGCGCTCTACATGCTCTTCCTGTTGCCGGGGGCGTTGTATACCATTACCGCCTTGCCCTTTGTGCAAGGACGACAGGCGGTGAGCGGGGTGTTGGCCGGGCCTTTTGCACTGGCGATGAGCATCATTTTTTACTCTTCTATTCGGTTCGAAAGAAAACACTTGGTTCGGCTCATAATGGCAGGCATTCTGCCGGTTATGGGCATCTCCTTTATTGCCTTGTTTTCTACCGTCAGTGCCGAACGCATCCACTTCTCCACAAACTCAAACAAAGCGACCAGCGGGGGGTGGGGGCCTAATCAGGTGTCCTCGGGGCTTGCCTTTGGGGCATATATGGCCTTTATGGGGTATATCTTTGAGCGCGACCGGAAAAAAGTCCGGGTGCTGATGTTGTTCTTGTTGTTGCTTCTATTCTCGCAGGCCGCCATGACCTTCTCGCGAAGCGGACCGTATCTGGTCGTGGGCTCTATTGCCGTAGCGTCTGTTTTTTACCTGCGCAGCCTGAGGGCCCAAATCAGTATGGTGATAGGGGCCGGGATCGTGGTGCTGCTCATGAACTTTGTCATCTTTCCCCAACTGAATGAGTTCACGGGGGGCGCGTTTGAAGCGCGTGTGGTGCAGGACCGTGACCTGTCTGGGCGGGATAATATTGCCGAGAGCGACTTGCTCATGTTTAAGGAGCATCCCGTCTGGGGAGTTGGGGCAGGCATGTCCGAGCGACAGCGCGAGATCATGTTCAACGTGTATAATGCCAGCCGCGACCATACCGAGTTTACCAGGCTGTTAGCAGAGCATGGGATATTCGGCGCCGGTGCGATGCTGATTATGCTTTTCTTTATCATTCAGGCGTTTGTGACGACGAGAAATCCGTATATGAAGGCCTTTCGCATGTCGGCGTCTGGCTGGGCTGTCGCCTATATGCTCGTGAATGCAACCCGCCTTGCCGCCCCTGCTTTCCTGTTTGGGGTCGCGTTCATGACCCTCTTCCTCGAAGAAGATATTGAACGCATTCAGCGACAATGGAACATAAAACGAAGGCAGACCGAGCGAAGGAGGAAGGCACATCTTGCACGGCGTTGATGGAGGCACCGCTTGCGCTCTTTTTGAAGGCTGAAAGGCGGTGAAGAATGGGCACCCTTTCAATCCCCAAGCATATCGGCATATTGAATTTGGAGCAAGGCGGTATAGAAGAGACATCACAAGAGTCGACGGGCACGCCCTTGCGGGTGCTAATGGTGACCAGCCAGTGGCCCGACGAGGAAAACCCGAACCGGGTGCCGTTTATTGTCCGGCAGGTGGACTATCTGCGGGAGGCAGGAGTGCATCTGGATGTCTTCTACTTTATTGGGCGGTGGCATCCCATTCGGTATCTAAAGGCGGCCCAGGAAGTACGGCGCCGCGCTGCGGCCTATGATGTGGTGCACGCCCGGTTTGCGCAGGCCGGACTCGTGGCCCTTCCTCAAAAACACGCTCCCGTCGTGATCACCTATGGCGGTACCGACGTGTTGGGGCGGCGCAATCAGGAGGGACGCCTCACCCTTGGCGGGTGGATTCAGCAACAAATTGCACAGTACGTCGCCCGGCGTGTGGATGCCAACATCGTTGTCTCTCAAAATCTGGCGGAGGCGCTCTCGTTTGTGCCAACCATCCTGATTCCAGATGGCATCGACATGCGCTTTTTTAAGCCGATGGACCAGGCCGAAGCGCGTCAGCAACTGGGGCTGTCCCCCGATGCCAAGATCGTGGTGTTTGTTGGTGATCCGCAGGGCGGACGTGACAAGAAGCGGTACGGGCTGGCCAAGGAAGTGGTGGAGCTTGCGCAGCAACAGATCCCCGAACTCGAACTGGTAGCGGTGTATGGACGCCCGCACCAGGAGATGCCGCTGTTTATGAACGCTGCCGATGTGCTGCTGCTCACCTCGCGCTCCGAAGGCTCGCCCAATGTGGTGAAGGAGGCGCTGGCGTGTAATACGCCGGTTGTGTCCGTGGATGTGGGGGATGTGCGCGAGCGGCTAGAACACATCGAAGGATGTGCCGTCAGTGACTCGGACGCCCCCGAAGCGATTGTTGAAGCGTTGGTGCGCACGGTGAAGGAAAACATCGCCATTGATGGCCGCACAGCGGTGGCTCCCCTCGACGAATACGAGTCGGCCCGCAAAACCATCGGGGTGTATCAGCAGGTGCTGGGGCGTGGTTGATGACGCAATCAACAAGAGTGCACCCGTCATGACGCAGACCAGTCGCACCCTCCCTTCATTTATTGGCATCGGTCCGGGAAGGACAGGCACCTCGTTCATTTATGAGGTGCTGCGCCACCATCCCGAGGTTCGGATGGCGCACGGGACCAAGGAGACCAACTACTTCAGCCACGAATACCATCGCGGCCCGGACTGGTACGCGGCTTTTTTTGAAGGCACCGAGGCTGCCCGCGCCGTTGGCGAGATCGCGAACGTCTATTTTTATGATCCCGCCGTGCCAGCCCGCATCCACGAACTGTTGCCAGACGTGCGGCTGTTTTCCTGCCTGCGTAATCCGTTTGAACGGCTGCGTTCGGTGTTTCTGTACCGCCAGCGCTCGCATGAACTGCCGGGCTCTATCACCCTGAATGAAGCCGTGGCCCAAGACCCGGACCTGACCGCGCACAGTCGATATGCGACGCTGTGGGGCGGATACCGCTCCGTGTTTCCCGATGCCCAGCGGTTGCTGCTCTTTTATGACGATCTGGAAGCTGACCCTGAGGCATTTATCGAGCAGCTTTTGAGGTTCATCAGGGTGTCGCCGACCGTAGATCCAGAGCGGTTAGCCACCCGCGTTAACCCGAGCGCTGTTCCGCGATCCCGGTTGGTCAGCGGATTGGCCGCGGGAACGTCACGGGTGTTGCGGCAGGTGGGATTGCTGGGCGTGCTGGACGCGGCAAAACGCACCGCATGGATCCGGAAGGCGGTCTTAAAACCCGCTGCCGCTGAAACGCGGGCCGAACTGATGCTAAACGATGCCACGGCCTCGCGTTTGCTGGAGGCCTGGACGCCTGAAGTGCGCCAGATCGAATCCTGGACGGGCCGTTCGCTGGATCATTGGCTGGTGCCCAACCCGTAACGCCATGCCGATTTTTATCGTGGGGTACATGCACTCGGGGACGACGCTGCTGCGCAACATCGCGGCACGGGCAGAGGGCGTTTACACCATCGCGCACGAAACCAAATTTTTTGAGCGCATCGCGCTGTTCAAAAAGCAATACCCCGACCTGCACGATGCGGCCACGTTGCAGGCATACGTGCAGGCCCTGCTGGCACAAGGCACGGACGAAACCATTGACGCCAACCGTATAATCGAAGCACTTCCTGAAGATCAGGGGCGGACGCATGATGCCGTGTTTGGGGGGGTCTTTGATGTGCTAGCGCAGCAGGCTGGCAAGGCCGTTTGGCTGGAGAAGACACCGGGCCATATCTTCCGCATTAAGGATATCCTGGCAGCCTTCCCCGAGGCCCGAATCATAGAAATCGTGCGGGACCCCCGCGACGTGCTGGCGTCCAAAAAAACCCGCCGGGCGACGGTGTGGACGACCCAGCGGTACGACGCCACGCAGCGGGCGGATAAACATTTGGAGAAGGCCTACGATCCGTTGTGGGATACATTATCTTGGAAAGCTGCCCTTCAGGCCGGACAGCAGGCACAAACGCTTTATCCTGATCATCTGCATACGGTGCGCTACGAAGACCTGATTCAGCAACCCGAAGCCACGGTGCAGACCGTCTGTGACTTTCTGGGGCTTTCATTTGTCCCAGCCATGATGGAAGTTCCTGCGGGTATTGCGGCAGACTGGAAGGGAGAGCCTGCCGAGGGCGGCGTCCGCAAGGACTCGCTCGCACGCTGGAAGGCAGTGTTAAACGAATCGGAAGTAGCACTCTGCCAGCGGCTGGTCGGCGACGAGATGCAGCAGATGCACTATGCGCTGATGCCCATTGCGCTGGCGCAGTATGCCGGAGTGCTCCCGCTGCTGCTGCGCAGCATGCTGGATCTGCTGCGGCGAATCTATCACCGGGGGCGGCAGCATGGCATGGCGTATATGTTTAATGTGGTGCGGGGCTACCTGCATCGCCTCAAAAGATTGGCAACCTAGCGAACCAGTAAATTCTGAATATGCGAATTGTAGTGTGGGGCCTCGGCTATGTGGGTACCGTAACGGCGGCTTGTCTTGCCCGGCTGGGGCATGACGTGGTGGGTGTGGAGCCCAACGCTGCCAAGGTTGACGCGGTAAATGCCGGGCGCAGCCCCATTCATGAACCGGGCCTCGAAGCGCTCCTCACCGAAGTTGTCTCCGACGGGCGGCTGCGGGCGACGTCGGACGGCATCGCCGAAGTGGCCAACGCCGACGTCTCGCTGATTTGTGTAGGCACGCCGAGCAGCGCCGACGGAAGCCCTGTGATGACGTACATCGACACCGTGTCTGAGCACATCGGACAGGGGCTCAAAGACAGCAACCGGTATCATGTGGTGGTGCTGCGGAGCACCGTTTTCCCGGGCGTCACCCGCGAGCGTATCCTGGAGCGCGTAGAAGCGCAGTCGGGCAAAACAGCGGGTGACGGGTTTGGGCTAGTGATGAACCCCGAGTTCTTGCGTGAAGCCAGTGCGTTGTACGACTTCGAGAACCCGCCCTATACGGTCATCGGATCCCTCGACGAACGTGCCGCCGAGGTGGTGGCGGCCATGTACGACGGCGTGGATGCACCGATCTTTCGCGTGGCGCTCGAAGAAGCGGAACTGCTGAAGCTTGTCAACAACGCCTTCCATGCGCTCAAGGTGGGCTTTGCCAACGAGGTGGGGCGCATGTGCGAGCGCGTGGGCATCGACAGCCACACCGTCATGGAAATGGTCATCGCCGACCGCAAGCTGAACATTTCGCCCGCGTATCTACGCCCCGGCTTTGCGTTTGGCGGCTCGTGTCTGCCCAAAGACCTGCGCTCGCTCAACTTTCACGGGCGGAGGCTGGGGGTGCATACGCCCATCCTCGACGCCGTGCTGCCCAGCAACCAGTTTCAGGTGGAGGCGGCGCGGCAGAAGATCCACGCCCTTGGCAAAAAGCGCGTCACTGTGCTGGGTCTCAGCTTTAAGGCAGGCACCGACGACCTGCGCGAAAGCCCCGTCCTAACCCTCATCCGCGACCTGTGGCAAGATGGATTCGATGTCGTGGTGCATGACCCCGACGTGCATCTGGAGGCCATGCTTGGCAGCAACCGCGATTACCTCGAACGCCAGCTTCCACAGATCCATCAGATTTTTCAGCCTTCCCTTGAGGCGGCACTTGCCCATAGCGAAATTGTCGTCGTCAGCCAGAAACGCGATGACTTTGTGCAAGCGTTGCAGCACCTCAACGGGCAGGCGACGGTACTGGACCTGGTACGCCTCAGTTCGTCGCCCGACGCGCTGGGGTTGGGCAGCTACAACGGTCTTTCGTGGTGATTTTTGATTGTTTTCTCGTTTGAATGAGCAGCAGTGATACCGCAACTCCGGAGGCAACGATGACCGAATCGGTTGCGCCTGACGTTTTTCCTTTCCGTGACGTAATCATCCTCACGCAGTATTATGCACCCGAGCCGGGAGCGCCACAGGTGCGCCTCGGAACGATGGCGCGGGAGTTAAACAAAGCAGGCGTGCGGGTGCGTGTTATTACAGGCATGCCAAACTATCCCGTCGGTGAAATTTTCGACGGCTACGAAGGCAAGTGGACGATGCGGGAAACCATCGACGGCATCCCGGTGCAACGCCGTTGGCTGTATCCGGCGACGGGGCGGGGCAGCATCAAGCGGCTGCTCAACTACTTCAGCTTCTCGGCGACAGGACTGCTGGCGCTGCTGCGTGAGCGCAAGGCGGACCTGATCTTTGTCGAGGCGCAGCCCATCACGCTGGCGTTGGCGGCATGGCTCATCAAAAAGGTGCGCGGCATCCCGTACGTCTACAACACCCCCGACCTTCAGGTGGAGCACGCCGAAGAAGCGGGATGGCTGCCGAACAAATCCCTTATCGAGGCGGCCCGTCGGCTCGAAGCATTCCTCATGCGCGAGGCGCTGACGACCACGACGGTCACGCACGCCTTCATCGAGCATTTTATCCGCGAACGCAGCATCGCGCCTCGAAAAATGAGCTTTTTGCCAAACGGGGCCGACACCGAACGGCTGCGTCCGTTGCCACGCGACGTGGCGTATGCGCAGCGTATGGGCGTCGGCGACCGCAAGGTGTTTACCTTTGCCGGAACCCATGCTCCGTATCAGGGGCTTGAGGTGATTGTGGACGCCGCCGAGCGGCTGCAGCACCGCGACGACATTGTGCTGCTGATGGTGGGCAAAGGGCCGGTGCGGCAGGCGCTCATCGAGCGGGCACATGCCAAAGGGCTCACCAACATCCGCTTCGAGGATTCGCCGTTTGAGGAGATGCACCAGTTGATGTCTATCACCTACGCTTCGCTGGTGACGCTGCGCGACCAGCCCACGGCGCAGAAGATGCGGCTCTCGAAAACGATTCCGCCGCTGGCGTGCGGCGTGCCGGTTATCTTTGCAGGCAACAGCGAGTCGGCGCTGATCTTGCAGCGGGAAGGCTGTGGCGTCCAGATTCCGCCCGAACAGCCCGCCATCCTCGCCCACACCATCGAGCAGTTGGCCGACGATCCAGTCCTGCGCGATGCCATGAGTACAAGCGCCCGCGCCCTCGCCGAGCGCGAATTTTCGTGGCGGGCGCTTGTCCGCGACTGGATGCGTCAGGTGGGCGCCATTGCCCGGGGCGCGCCGCCGCAGATTCCCGACTTTCATCCTTCAACTGACAGCTAATTGGCGTTATGAGTAAATCGGTATTGGTCATCGCCGCCCATCCCGACGACGAAATTCTGGGGTTGGGAGGGACCATTCGCAACCATGTGTTAGCGGGCGATACGGTGCATTCCGTCGTTATGTGCGAAGGAACGTCGGTGCGCTATGAAGGCATGGATGTGCCGCAGCGCGTCCACGGGCACGCCGCCGCTGAGATTCTGGGTGTGACCTCCTTCGAGATGCTGAGCTTCCCGGATCAGAAGCTGGACACGCTCAACCTGATGGAGGTCATTTCACCGATTGAGGAGCGTGTCCGCAAACACCAACCGCAGATCGTGTACACGCACTTTGGGCAAGACCTCAACCGCGACCACCAGATCCTGTGTGAAGCCGTGCTGGTGGCCTGCCGCCCGGTGGAGCCTTGCGTCGAGGCGATTTATGCGTACGAGACGCCCAGCTCCACCGAGTGGAACACGCCGATCCGGTTTGTGCCGAACCACTTCGTCGACATCAGCGAGACGCTGGAGACCAAGCTGGAAGCGTTTGCCTGCTACGAGTCGGAGGTGCGCCCATATCCGCATCCTCGTTCGTTGCAACACCTGCGGCACCGCGCTCACTACTGGGGCAACCTGATGTATATGCACGCCGCCGAGGCGTTTGTCACCTACCGCACCCTCTGGCGCTGATCCCATGAATGCTGCCCAACGCCTCGCCAAGCGCACCTTCGACGTGGTGGTGTCCGGCAGCGCCTTGCTCGCGCTGTCGCCGCTGTTTGCCGTCGTGGCGGTGCTCACCAAGCTCGACTCGCCGGGGCCGATTTTTTTTGTCGCCCAGCGCTGTGGACAAGGCCGCCAGCCGTTCGACTTCTACAAGTTCCGCACGATGGTGACCGACGCCCACCGACGCGGCAGCACCATGCTAACCACCGCAGGCGATGCCCGTGTCACCCGCGTCGGGCGGTACCTGCGCGCCTTCAAGATCGACGAACTGCCGCAACTGCTCAACGTGCTGAAAGGCGACATGAGCATCGTCGGGCCGCGCCCGGAGGTGTTCGACATCGTGGATCACTACTTTGTGGACGAGTGGGACGAGGTATTAACCGTGAAGCCGGGCCTGACGTGCCTGCTGCAAGTGGAGGTGTATCCCGATTTCACCGCCGCGCACGGCGATGTGGAAGATCCGCACACTTACTACCTTGAAGTCGATTTGCCGCACAAGATTCGCCGCGACAAAGAATACGCGCAGCGTGCGTCGTTCTTGCTCGACATGAAGATCATCTTCCAGACGGCCTACTGCATCCTGTTCAAAAGCTGGGCCTACGTGGGGCGCAACAAACCGTCGGAGAAACCATCGGAGGCGTCGGCGTAGCGATGGCATACACCGTATTACGTACCGCCGCCGGGTCGCCTGTTGCGCCTTCGGTGATTCAGGCGCTCAAGGAAATGTCGGATGTACGGGTGGTGGCCGTTGACATCGACCCGTACGCGTGTGGCTTTTTGTCTGCTGATGCCGCGCACCTCGTCCCGCGTGTGGACGACCCGGCGTTTCTGGAAGCCATGCTGGCGGTGTGCCGCGCCGAAAAGGTCGATCTGCTGTTTCCCGACCTCGACGAAGAATTGCCGCTGCTGGCCCAACACAAGGCGCGGTTCGAAGCCATTGGCACGCAGGTGATGGTGTCGCCGCCGGACACCATCGCCACGTGCTTTGACAAGTACCGGACATATCAGTTTTTCCGAGAAAACGGGATTCCTGCGCCCATTTCGTTTTTGCCGGACGAAATTTCTGATCCAGACGTATTGCCGTGGCCGCTTTTTATCAAGCCCCGCAGCGGGCGAGGCAGTCGCCATGCGTACAAGCTGACGAATACCGACGAGTTAGAATTCTTCACGCGGATGATCGAGC
This sequence comes from Rhodothermia bacterium, assembly GCA_030428385.1. Lineage (GTDB taxonomy): Bacteria > Bacteroidota > Rhodothermia > Rhodothermales > JAAAOL01 > JAUIDY01. The sequence continues at coordinate 21,765 of JAUIDY010000065.1, forward strand.
GTCCCATCGTGCAGGAATTTATTGACGGCGTCGAATACACCATCGATACCCTGTCCGATCAGGAGGGGCGATTTCTCTACTGCTCCGTCCGCGAGCGCATGGCAACGGATTCCGGCATCTCAACCAAAGGCCGCACCGTTTCGCATCCGGTGATTGAGGCCCATGTCAAAAAAATCGTGGAAGGGTTGGGGTTAGTGGGACCGGCGTGTGTGCAGGGCATCGAGGACGGTGAAGGAAACGTTGGTTTTATCGAAGTGAATCCCCGCATTGCCGGAAGCGCGGTCTTGTCGTTTGCTGCTGGTGCCCCTGTCGCCGCTGATGCCGTGCGGCTGTTTCGGGGCCAGGTCCCGGTGGGCAAGAAAAACTACCGCACCGGTCGCATCATGCTGCGGGCCTGGCAGGAGCATTTTGTAGACGCCCCGCTGGTGGATGGCAACGATTAAACTGCTCCTCTTCGACCTCGACTACACGCTGTACGACATGCGTCAGTACTTGCGCGGTGCCTTTCGTGATGTCGCACACGCTATCGCGCCCGATAGCGATCAGCCTACTGAGGTGCTGAATGCATCGCTGTGGGCATTGTGGGAGGAAAAAGGCACCGACTACGGCTATCTTTTCAACGACTGGCTGACACCGCTGGGTCTTTTTACCAAAACCCGGCTGCACCGATGCATCGACGTGTTGCACGCGCACCAGCCGACCTTGCATTTCTATCCCGGCGTTCGAGCCATGCTGGACACGCTGCGCCTTTCTTATCAACTAGGGCTTATCACCGACGGCAGCGCCCGGATGCAGCGCCATAAAATCGGCGCGCTAGGGGCTGAGGCATGGTTTGACCCCATCATTATCACGGCGGACTATGGCACTAGCAAGCCCGACTCTGTGGTGTTCCACCAAGCACTGAAGCGTGCCTCGGTTTCCCCAGATGAAACACTGTATATCGGCGACCGGCCCAGCAAGGACCTTGTCGGTGCCGCCGAGGCGGGGATTGCTTCGGTACGGGTTTTGACGGGTGAGTTTAAAGGGCAGCCGCACCTGCCCGCTTACCCTCCAACCTATACCCTGCCAAGCGTAATTGAATTGCCCAACCTGCTGCGAGAAGTTATGGTACCGTAAAAGTGCCCCTCCTTTTGGGGAGTGCCGCCCTTTTACGTTCAGATTTTGTACCTTTTCGCAGCCTGTCCCTCAGCAAGTGTAACTGACAAGCAGGTCGCCCTCTCTTTACACCCCCTTTTCTTGTAACCAGAGGATCTCATCTTGATAACAACACCGGAACTCATTGAGAAGCGAACGGCCTTCTTACCGTTTGCACTTCCCGATATTGGTGACGAAGAATTGGCCGAAATGGCCGAAGCCGTGGCATCTGGTTGGATTACAACCGGCCCCAAAACACGCGCCTTCGAAGCCGCCTTTGCCGAGTTTGTCGGCGCAAAGTATGCCATCGCGGTCAATTCCTGCACCGCAGCACTGCACCTGGCCCTCGAAGCCATTGGCCTGAAGGCGGGAGATGAAGTCATCACCACGCCGTACACCTTTGCCGCCACCGCCGAAGTCATTCGCTACTTCGATGCCCGGCCCGTCTTTGTTGATGTAGAGCCCGATACGCTGAACCTGCGGGCGGATCTGCTGGAAGACGTCATCACCGACCGCACGCGGGCCATCATCCCGATCCACATTGCCGGGTTGGCCGCCGACCTGGATGCCATCTATGCAGTGGCTGAGCGGCACAACCTGGTGGTGATTGACGACGCTGCGCACTCGTTTCCGGCGACCTACAAGGGCCGCATGATAGGAAGTGAGAGTGCATTTACGTGTTTCAGCTTCTACGCTACCAAAACCATCACCACAGGCGAGGGCGGCATGCTGTGCACCAACGACGAGGCGTGGGCCGAACGGTGCCGCATCATGGCGCTGCACGGCATCAGCAAAGACGCCTGGAAGCGGTATACGGCTGAAGGCTCGTGGTATTACGAGATTATCGCCCCTGGCTACAAATACAACATGACCGACATCGCGGCGGCCATGGGGCTGGTCCAACTCCGCAAGGCCGAAGCCATGTCCGCTCGCCGGCTACACATCGCCGAGCGGTATCATGCGGTATTCGGTCCGAGTGCGGCGCTGGAAATTCCGGCAGACCGTGCAGATTGCCGGCATGCGTGGCACCTGTATATGCTCCGGCTACACCTCGACCAACTGCGCATCGACCGGGCCGCGTTTGTGGGTGAACTCAAGGCGCGTAATATTGGCACCAGCGTTCATTTTATTCCCTTACATCTCCACCCGTACTACCGCGATCTTTATCACTTCGAGCCCGAGGATTTCCCAGTGTCTTACCGCGAGTTTCAGCGTGAGATTTCGTTGCCCATCTATTCCAAGATGACCGATGAGGATGTGGACGATGTGATCGCCGCCGTTCTTGATGTGGTGGATCAGTACCGGGCCTAATACCTTGATTTCAAAGCCTTTGTAAGAGGTAGGCTGTACTTTAATAAGTATTTAGGAATCTTCGAAAATATGATGGGAAGGAAGGATTTTGTATTTTGGACCTGTCTTTGTACGACCCTTCCGTGCATGTCATTGAGGCGTCAGCTCTGATTGTACTGGTGAGAACGGATATGCCCGCTCCCCTTCACGTGCCTTGTCACAGCGTATGCTGAACCACTACTTCTCGCAAATCATTGATGCCACGGCGAAACTCCTGCTCAAGCTTCGCAATCGGCATTTTTTGGTTCTTGATATTGCCATCCTATTGATTACCCCTGCAATTGCCGTGATGCTTCGCACGGAGCGCATGGATGTGCTGGATGCCTTCGGGGTGGGGCTGATTGAGGTTACGCTGGTCTTTTTGCTGGTCAAGTTGCTGGTCTTCTACGCGGCGGGCCTCTATAACCGCTACTGGCAATATGCGAGCATCGATGAACTGGCCAAGATCACGTTGGCGGTGCTTACGGCCACATTGATTCAGGCCCTGTTACTCTTTATGGTGCTTCGGCCGTTTATCCCTGGGCTCGAAGACTTCCCCCGCTCGGTGCCTTTTTTGGATGGACTGGTGGTATTGCTGCTGGTTGGAGGTACCCGCTACAGTGTGCGGCTTGCCCGGCGCTTACGGCAACGCGTGAATGTGAATGGCAAGGGCCGTCGTGTGCTGATCATGGGTGCCGGGGAAGCAGGGGTTATGATTGTGGAGGAGATGCGCAGCAATCCCCAGTTGGGACTGCATCCCATTGGCTTCCTGGATGACAATAAAGACAAACTGGGGGTGCGGATTCGGGGCCTCAAGGTGTTGGGTAACCGGGATGACATCCCCGACCTCGTGGAGGAAATGAATGCCAACCTGGTTATCATTGCCATCCCTACAGCAGCGGGGAACGTGGTGCGCGACATCGCCGAGGTGTGTAAAAAAATCGGCGTTAAGACGAAGACCATTCCGGGGATTTATGAATTGTTAGACGGGCGCGCCAGCATTGGCTCGCTGCGTGATGTGCAGGTGGAAGACCTGCTGCGCCGTCCTCCGGTACAGATTGACATGAACAAGGTGGAGGCCCTGCTTAATGGGGCACGGGTGTTGGTGACAGGCGGTGGAGGTTCTATTGGTTCCGAGTTGTGTCGCCAGATCCTGGGCCTCCAGCCAGCCGAGATATTGCTGCTCGGGCATGGAGAAAACTCGATTTTTAAAATTGAGGGTGAACTCCGGCGTCGCATCCGTGAAAATGTAGACCTTCAAGGCCATACGCAGGTGCGTTCCGTCATCGCCGATGTGCGTGACCACGAACGGTTGGAGCAGGTGTTTGATCGTTTTCGCCCGCAGGTGGTGTTTCATGCGGCGGCGCACAAACACGTCCCGCTTATGGAATCCAATGTGGAAGAAGCGGTGACCAACAACGTCATGGGGACGCGCAACGTATTGGCTTGTGCGACGGCGTATGAAGTGGAGCGGTTTATCCTGATTTCGACAGACAAGGCCGTGAATCCCACCAGCATCATGGGCGCCACCAAGCGCATTGCCGAATTGCTGGTGCGGGACACCGCCCTCCGGACAGGGCGGCCTTTTGTGGCGGTTCGTTTCGGCAATGTGTTGGGCAGTCGGGGCAGTGTGTTGGAAATCTTCCGGGATCAAATCACGCGGGGCGGGCCATTAACGGTCACCCATCCTGATATCAAGCGGTACTTCATGACCATTCCTGAAGCCGTACACTTGGTCCTTCAGGCAGCAGTGATGGGGAAAGGCGGCGAAGTCTTTTTGCTCGATATGGGAGAGCCGATGCGCATCGTGGATTTGGCCCGCGACCTGATTCGCCTGAGCGGAATGGAAGAAGGGCGTGACATTGACATTGAATTTACGGGACTTCGTCCGGGTGAGAAATTATTTGAAGAACTGGCTGCTGACGGGGAGACGTTTGTAGGCACCTCGCATGAGAAAGTGATGGTCTGTGCAGAGTATGAAGGCGATGTGTTGCCAACCGACGAACTTCATTGGCGCATCACCCAAATGGTAGAAACGGCGAAAGAAGGTAAGGCCATTTCGCTGGTGCAGCACATCGCCGACCTCGTCCCTGATTATCGGGAGAGCAAACGCTTGGTTCTGTTAGAGCAGTTGGAGTTGGCGCTGGTGGAAGCTGAAATCCGGGCACAAAATGCGCCCGTGGAACCGCGCGTATAGCGTTAGAAATTTTTTACCTCCGCGGAAAAGGGGTACCTTTAGCGGGGCTGTGTCTCAGGATGCAGCCCCGCTGTCAGTTAAAGGCCCTGAAAGATTCATGCGCATAATGGAACTGTGAAGGGGTTTGCCTATTCATGCAGGCCGTTGTGTCGTTTGTCTGAGTCAGCAACCACATTTTATTTATGCATCAAGGTCAAGAAGCCCCGGCTGATATCCTGCACCCCGATCTTTTTGAGCAGGGACACCGCAAACTTGAGCAACGCACCGCAACCATTAGCGTGATTGGGTTAGGCTATGTGGGGTTGCCCCTGGCCATGGAGTATGTGCATGCCGGGTTTCAGGTGGTTGGCATTGATGTGAACGAGGCCCGGGTAGACCGCCTGAATGCGGGCGACAATTTTATACAGGACGTGGATGACGACGCGGTAGCCGAAGCCGTGGCCCAGGGGAAGCTGCGGGCATCGGCCTCCTTCGATCCGCTTGATGTGGCCGACATCGTTTTTATTTGTGTCCCCACGCCTGTCACACCCAACAAAGATCCCAACACCTCCTACATCGAGGCAGCGGCCTATGAGGTTGCGGCGCACCTGCATCCGGGGCAGGTCGTCATTCTGAAAAGTACCACCTATCCGGATACCACCGAGGGTTTGGTGCTTCCTATCCTGGAGAAAAGCGCCGCCACACAAGGGCTGGTCCTGGGCACTGATTATTTTCTTGCCTTCAGCCCAGAGCGTATCGATCCGGGCAACACTCGTTTTCATACGGGCAATACCCCCGTGGTGGTTGGGGGCGTGACGCCACGATGCACGAAAATAGCAGCCGCGATCATGCAGCAGGTAGTGGCACAGGTGCACACCGTGTCGAGCCCAAAAGTGGCCGAAATGGAGAAGCTGCTGGAAAATATTTTCCGCTCGGTAAACATCGCGCTGGTGAACGAACTGGCGCGGCTGTGCGACCGCATGGGTGACATTTCGATGTGGGAGGTGGTGGAAGCCGCCGCCACCAAACCCTTTGGGTTTATGTCGTTTTATCCCGGCCCCGGCCTTGGCGGACATTGTATTCCCATCGATCCGTATTACCTCTCGTGGTTGGCCCGGCGCTACGACTTCGAGACGAGCTTTATCACCCTCTCGGCGCATGTGAACGAAGAGATGCCGTTTTATGTGGTCGAGGCGGTGTTGCGAGGCATTGCGGCGCAGCCAGTAGCGCTTTCGGAAGCCAACGTGCTCTTGCTGGGGGCAGCGTTTAAGCGCGATGTGGATGATTCGCGGCATGCCCCGATTTTTAAGGTCGCGGAGTTGCTGTTTGAAAAAGGGGTCGGACGGCTGCAATACAACGACCCCTTTATTCCTGAACTGGCCCTCCCGGTAAAAGGAGGGCCGTTGGAGTTGGCATCGGTGCCACTAACCGAAGCTGTACTTCAGGACCAGCATGTGGTAGTCATCCTGACGGATCACACAGCGTATCCCTATGCCCACATTGCCAAGCACGCACGGTTCATTGTTGATACGCGCCATGCTCTGCGCCACGTGCCGCACGACCAGGACAAGGTGTGGCTGCTAGGTGGTGGTCAGAGCTAGCAGCCTAATACCGTACGCTCTGAAACGGCAGTCCCCAACGCAGTCCTAGAAATGGTGCCACATAACGGTCGGTGCCCGTTTCGGCGTCGTCGATAGACTCGGCGCGAAGCGCTACATGGACCCACAGCGCTGGAAGGAACTCGTATCCCACAAATCCTTCGGCCAACAGAATGGTTTGTTCGATGCCTTGCAGGATTTCGATGCCCCGTTCACCTACGCGCTCGTTGGTAGTACGGCTGGGGTCCGAGCCAAAGTTTTGCGCTTCGGTGTTGCGTCCCCGGCGGGTATACGCCAGCGTACCTGCAATCTGTAGCCGCTCCAATGGCTGATACGAAAGATCAATGAGCCAGTCGATGGCATTGGGACCTGCCGGATGTCCGTACAGGTCTCCATAGTGCAGGTACGACGCCGTCGTGTTGTCGTGGGCATAGAAATATGGACGAAGGCGGGCGTATTCAAGCCGAAGCGACAGGTTGTCGAGCGGCAGGTCGGCAACATGTACCCCCGCCAGCCAGCCCCATTTGTTGGCCCACCATTTCTTCCCAATTTCGCTCACCCGTAACTCGTCCAGCAAAAGGTTGGTGTGCAGCCGAACGCCGGGCACCGCCACCCACGAGAGCCCCGCACCCAGCAACGCATTGTCGGGGCTGCCCCGGTCGGCTTCCACCGCGCGCAGGAAAATGATCGGGTTCATGTAGGTGAGATCGAAGCCGCTGTCCCGGAAGCCGGTCGAGTCATCGGAGGCGAACATGATGGCTTCAAAAAGCTCCACACGCAGCCGGGCCGGGAGGGCAATCTCTAGGCGGTGAAAGACGCCGTAAAGCCGAGGCGCAAAGCGGCTGGCGATGTCGGCGTTGGGACGGGTGCGGCCCACATAGAGGTTGGTGTACTGAATGCGCCAGACCGTGGTGCGAAGTTGCAGTTGGTCGTACACGGTGGGATAGTTCGAGAGGACCAGGCTTCCTTTACCGTAGCCCCAGCGGTTGCGGTCGCGCCCAAAGCGGGCCTCGAAATATTTCGACTTCACGCCCACCATGCCCGTCGCAATGAAGTAGTCGTACACCTCGGTTTCATCATTAAACTTGGTACGACCGAGCCGGGGAGCGGTACGCGCTTCGAAGGTGGGCCACACGTCACGGCGCTGGTTTTCTTCGAGGCGTGTTTCAAAGAAGATGTAGCTGCCCACGTGCCCCGCTGCCCGGATGCCCCGGGTGTTTTGCCAGAAGGCCACCGAGGCGTCGCGCCCTTCGCGTTTGGTTTGCTGGGCCTGCCCGTAGGAAAGATAGGCGAGCGGGTCTACCTCAAAGCCATACTCTTCATGCTGGACGCTAATCAGATTGCGTCCGTTGGCATAGGCCACAGGAATCAACCGCTGCACAGTTTGTACGCCGGGGCCCGGTGCAGTGCCTCGGAAACGGGCCAGCAAGCGGCGGTCAATCCGGCTCAGGGCGTCGGCACTTAACGCGAGGGAGTCGAGGTAGCGCCGGGCTTCGTAGGCAGAAAGGGGCTGATGGGTGAGGAATGCGTCGGGGAGACGGCCCTGCACTTGTTGGCGTAGCAGGAATTCGTGGACGGCATCGTTGGGTTGCAAAAGGCCCTCTTGTTGTGCATACGACGGCATTACCGCGCACACACAAAGCAACAGCAAGAGACTAAGACGCACCATTCCAGATCACCGTAAATGACAGCAGCAGCGAGCGGCTCCAAGATATGCGATGGGTAGCCTGAAACCTAGCCTTTACGGATCACACATCGACGGCCGTGCCGTTATGCGCCAGCGAGCGCTGGGCCGCATCGAGAAGCTTTACCACCGCCAGCCCATTCCGCCCATCCGAGCGGGGCGTGGTGTCATTCTTGACACAGTCGACGAAGTGCTGGCATTCGAGCCGCAGGGGCTCTTGCATATTGATGCGGGGAATATGGATGTCGCCCGAACGCACGGTCATAGCCTCTGCATAGTCCGCGTACCGTAGTTCTCCGGGACGCGGGACTACGCCTTTGTCGTAGATGCGCACCTTTTCGCTCGCTTCCACGTCGTCGATGACCGCCATTTGTTTGCTCCCCACCACCGTCACCTTGCGCATCTTGTGCGGATCGAGCCAACTAGTGTGCAGATGCGCCAGGGCACCATTCTCGAAAAACACCGTGGCAAACGCCACGTCTTCAATGTCGCGCTGGAGGTAGGCATGGCCTTGCGCCGAAACCGCTACAGGCGGGGCATCAATAAACTGGAGCGCCACCGACAGGTCATGCGGGGCAAGGCTTTCTAGCGCGTTCTCACGCTGGCGGATGATGCCCAGGTTAACGCGCATGCTGTAGAGGTAATACACGTCGCCCAGCGTACCTTTCCGAATCAGGTCTTCCACATGCTGAAACGCCGGATGGTACAGCAGCAGGTGACCCACCATCAGCCGCCGGTCGTTGTCCTCCGCCAGCGCCACCAGGTGCTCTGCCTGCTCCACACTTTGCGCCATCGGTTTTTCTACGAAGACGTGTTTGCCCGCTTGGAGGGCTTGCTCTGCCATCACATAGTGCTGCGGTGTTTCGGTAGCAACGACGATGGCATCCAGCGAGGGATCTTCGAGGAGGTCGGCGAAACGCTTCGTGGTTTGGAGGGAGGGGTACTGGGCTGCTATCCGCGCTCGCGTCTCGGCATTTTGATCACACGCCCAGGTCACCTCGGCATTGGCGAGGGTGCTGAAATTACGGAGCAGGTTTTTGCCCCAATACCCGATTCCTACTTGTCCAATTCGAATGGCTTGTGACGTACTCATGTGGCAATCGAATTTCGTTCTTCCACAAAATCGATGAGCGCTTCGGCAATATACTGTTGCTGTTCCAGCGAAAGCTCGGTGTGCATGGGCAGCGAAAGCACTTCTGCACACGCCCGTTCTGTTTCGGTCATGTCTCCATGCCGGGCACCGGGCATGGTGGCGAAAACAGGCAACTGATGCAAAGGAACCGGATAGTAGATGGCATGCGGAATCTGTTGTGCCTTCAGATGTGCTTGAAGCGCTTCACGGCCTCCCGGAACGTCCGGGTTGATGCGGATCGTGTACTGGTGAAAGACGTGATGGCAGTCTGGATCTCGATAGGGTGTCGTGATGGCATCGTGCTCAGCAAAGAGGGCATCATACCGGTCGGCGGCTTTCCGCCGGGCAGCCGTAAACGCATCCAGGTGGCGCAGCTTCACGCGGAGGACAGCGGCTTGCAGGGCATCAAGACGACTGTTGATGCCCACCACTTCGTTGTAGTATTTCTTGCGAGAGCCGTGGTTGGCCACCATTTTCATACCCTCGTACAACGCTTCATCGTTGGTGAGCACCATGCCCCCGTCGCCATACGCGCCCAGGTTTTTAGACGGGAAAAACGACACCGTGCCGATGTCACCCAAATAGCCTACTGTTTGGCCTTTATACGTGGCACCAATGGCCTGGGCCGTGTCCTCAATGACGCGCAACCCATGCCGGGCGGCGATGTCGAGGATGGGGTCCATGTCGGCGGCCTGCCCAAATAAATGCACCGGAACAATGGCTTTGGTGCGAGGCGTGATGGCAGCCTCAATTTTTGAGGGATCCAGGTTAAAGGTGCGGGGGTCGATGTCGACAAAGACGGGCACAGCGCCAATGAGGGCGGCGGCTTCAGCGGTGGCAATGAAGGTGAAGGCCGACGTAATCACTTCATCGCCGGGTTGAAGGCCCGCTGCCATGAAAGCCAGTTGCAAGGCGTCGGTCCCGTTGCCCACGCCCAGGGCAAACAAACCCTTCAAGTGGGCCGCCATTTCCTGTTCAAACGCAGTGACGACTGGGCCTTTAATAAAATAGGCGCTGTCGAGGACTTCCTGGAGGGCCGTGTCTATCTCTGCTTTAAGGGCTCGGTATTGCCCCTGCAGGTCTACCATGTGAAGCTTCATAGGTAGGAAAGGATGTGTGTAGGTATCGGGTTCGTCAAGATACCCGGCAGGGCCGTTCCGTGATGAGGCAAAACGAAGAAATTTAGGTCGATTCGTCCCAGCCCTGGTTTTCCAGCCATTGTTCAGGGGGGACCGCGCGAAATGGAGCCGCAGGCACACCCGCATAGATAGTTTTCTCCTCCGCATTGTGGGTGAGTACCGCGCCCGCTGCCACCACGCCGTCGGGTGCGATTTCTTTGCCAGGCAATACAACGGCACCTACGCCCAGTCGTCCACCGCGACGTACCGTGATGCCTTTAAAATGGTTGAACCGTTCTTCGCTGCGCCCGATGTAGTTGTCGTTGCTTGTGAGGACACCGGGGGCTACAAAGACGCGGTCTTCGAGCACAGAATAGGCCGTCAGGTATACATTCGTTTCCAGCTTACAATAGCGCCCGATGGTACACCGGTTCTCGACGGCCACCCCGCGCCCGATGATGGTGAAGTCACCCACCGTAACGGCCTCTCGGATAGTGGCGAGGTCGGCGACCAGCACTTTCTCGCCCAGGACACATCCGGCATACAACACCGCGCTTGCCCCAATCAAACAGCGACCCCCAATCTGAGAGGGGGGCTGGACTTTGTCGGAAGTCACGGCGCTGTTGGGGGAGCGCATCGGCTGTTTGCCAATCGTAGTGTGGTCGTCGATGCGGACGTGGTCGCCGATGGTGGTTCCAGCATGGATAACCACGTGATGACCGATTTGACAGCCTTCTCCAATGGAAACATCGTCCTCAATGACACAAAAGGCACCGATGGTGGTGTTGGCTCCCAAGCGGGCAGAGGGAGCAATATGAGATAAAGCGGACGTAGACATAGCCACAGAGGAATGATCTGAAACCGACATAAAAAAGCCCGTGGTCAATACTGGCCACGGGCTTTGAAGAGGAGGAGAAGCGTGTTTACTGGGTTCCGGCGATTTGCCCGAGCAGGGCTTCGGCGCGGGCTTTGGCGTTGCCAAAGGTGGCTTGCTGCAGGTGGTTGCGCGATTCCGAGATGTTGCCCTGGTTGAGGTACATTTCGCCAAGGAGCAAGTGGATCAGGGCGGCGTCGGAGCGGCTAGGCCGTGCTTCGAGCGCCTGGTTGGCATAGCTAATCAACTGGTCCGAGTCTCCCTTGGCATCATACGCAACGGCCATGTAATACAACGAACTGGCGTCATGCTCCAGGCGTTCGGCCAACTGATTGAGGTAACCGATGGCTTGGTCAGCGGCGGACGAGGTCGGGCGGGCACCATTGGCCGAGAGGGTAGAGGAGGCAAGATAGAGATAGTTCTCTCGGATGGCATCTTCGGCCTTACGTGCCGTTTCGCGGTCGTTGACGCGTTGGCCGACTTCCATGGTTTGCACAAAGGCATCCATGGCTTCTTCGGTTTGTCCCAACTTTTTGAGGGCAAGGCCACGGCCGAGGTAGTTCTTGGCGTAGTCTGGGTAGCGGTCGATGCCTTTTTGAAAGCTATCGAGGGCCCCGTCAAAGTCTTCGCTGTTGATGGCGGACAGCCCATTTTTGTAGTCAAGCTGGGTTACATAATAACTCGCCTTCCGGGCAATGTCGGCATCCCCAGCCTGTTGAGCAAGTGTAGCAGCGCGGCTCCACTGGGTATAGGCTTCGGTGTTGTTTTTGGCTTTGTAGGCTTCGAGCCCAGCATTATACGCTCGTTTGTATTCTTGATCGTCCTGCGCCAGGGCTGCGTGGCTGCTGAAGCCAACAAAAACCACAGCGAGCAGAAGCGCTTTTGCTAGGAGTTTCAAAAGGGGAGCTGATAGGCTGTTGTGAGTCACGGTCATCGCCTCCTTGATGAGTGGGTTTAAAGGAATGTCGTGTTAGATGCAGCTAGTGCGAGGACTATGCCAAGGCGTGGGGAGCACGCGCCAAGCACTCAATATCGTAATGTTTTGCAAAAGTTGGAAGGTAAATTCTTGTTCCAACATATGAAATCTGGTGAAGGAATGAGCCAGGAACCGCTACACCTTGCCCAAAAGTGTAGACAATGAAGGACAGTCTTAGTTGCTGCGGAGTTTTTAAAAATTGGGTGCCAATGCATGTTCCTTGTAAAAAGCATTGATGACTCCTACGGCTTCATGGGGGTCATCCGTAAGGGTAAACAGATCGAGGTCGCCCGGCGAAATATTACCATGAGCAAGCAGGGTGTGGCGCAGCCAATCAACCATCCCCTCCCAGAACGAAACACCCATCAGCACCACGGGGAAGTGGGTGCATTTGCCCGTCTGGATGAGCGTTAACGATTCGAACAGTTCATCCAAGGTGCCATAGCCACCCGGCAAAACGATAAAGCCCTGGGCGTATTTGACAAACATAGTTTTGCGGACAAAGAAAAAGTCGAAGTTGACCAGCTTGTCGGTGTCAATAAACGGGTTGGCACCCTGCTCAAACGGCAGGACAATGTTGAGCCCTACCGAATTGCCTCCTGCTTCGCGAGCTCCTTTGTTCGCGGCTTCCATTATGCCCGGACCTCCGCCCGTAATGACGCCAAACTCGTGCTCCACCAACAGCCGAGCTACATCTACCGCCATCTGGTAGTAAGGGTCGCCGGGTTGGGTGCGGGCAGATCCAAAGACAGACACACACGGACCCAGGCTCGACAGGGTTTCGAAACCCGTTACAAACTCAGACATGATGCGGAAGACCCGCCATAGGTCTTTGATGCGCATCTGGTTCCAGGCCTGAATTTCCCGCTCCGACATTTTTTCAGGAAACTGACTGGGTTGCTCCGATAGCGGTGGAAG
>JAUIDY010000212.1 GCA_030428385.1 Rhodothermia bacterium
GCTGGTTTTGACCACCATGGTCTGTCCGCTGATGAGGGCTCCCGGCCCGTGTCCGGTATGTACCGTCGTTACTCCCAGGTTGCGTACCCACTCCACCAAAGCCTCCCGGGGGTTGTAGGCATCCAACGCACGTAGGTCGGGCTGAATCGGGTTTGAGGTTTCGAGTTGATCCTGATCGTGGGCGTAGTTGAACTGCCCCGCCAACCCCACGACGGTATGCGCGTCGATAAATCCAGGCGTCACGACGGCTGCTTCCAGGATGCGGTACCCGTCTGGGATAGATACCGCAGCTGCCGTCCCCACCTGCTCGATGCGCCCCTCGCGGATAAGCACCACACCATCAGTAAGTGGATCACCAGCCATGGTATAGACACGCTCGCCACGAATGGCTAGCTGCGCCTCGGCGACCTGGCCGAAAACGCTGAGGAGAAGAAGACAAAAAATGTATCGCATTTGTAGAAAAGGACAGCGTGAGAAAAGGGGGCTGGGAGGGGACTAATGCAACCCATCGTGCGCATGGGCACCGGTATCGTTGTACACATCGTACCCGCCCGTGGCAAACTTGGCATCATCGGGGTTGCTGAGATCGAACACGTTCTGGCCTTCGACCCACGTTTGCTCAACACGGGTGTAGACGCTAAAGGGATCACCAGAGAGCACCAAGAAGTCGGCGTCTTTGCCCACTTCCAGCGAGCCTGTGCGCTCGGCAACATCCAGCATGCGCGCCCCGGCAAGCGTCACTGCTTCAAGGGCCGTTTGACGGCTCATCCCGGCACGAACTCCAAGGGCCGCCATGCGCAACAACACCCGCGAATCCGTAATGGAATCGTCGGTGTGATAGGCCAAATCGACACCTGCTTGCTCCAGGATGGCGCCGTTGTCGAAGAACAGATCCACCACCTCCAGCTTGCCTCCAGGTGAGTCGACCACAATAATCGAGGCCGGAACACCTGCGGCCGCAATTTCTTCGGCTACCTTCGATCCTTCACTGGCATGCTGCAACACAAGCCGAAACCCAAATTCTTCCTTGAGTCGAAGCACGGTCAGTATATCGTCGTGCCGGTGGGTATGAAAATGCACCACCCGCTCACCTGCCAACACCTGACACAGCGCTTCTTTGCCGAGGTCCCGCGCAGGCGCTTCGTCCGTGCCTTGTTTCGCACAGTACGCCTGCGCTTCTACAAACATCGTGCGCACGAGGGCGGCGGACTTGGCACGGGTTCCCGGGAACGGCGTCGTCCCCAGCGGATTGGTGCCATTTGCCATCTTCATTCCACCGCAGATATCCGTGAGCGGGTCTTCGCAAATCAGCAGTTCGTTGATGGTCGAGCCTTTGCGCAGTTTGAGATAGGTGGTCTGACCGCTCATCAAATACCCCGACCCCGGCATCACATTTACCGTGGTAATCCCTCCGGCCCGCGCCCGCTGCAACGAACTATGCTGCACATTGATGGCGTCGAGCGAGCGAACATCTGGATGCAGCGGATGGGAGCGGTCGCCACCCTGCACCCGTCCGACATGCGAATGGGTATCCACCAGTCCCGGCATAAGGACCTTGCCGCTCAAGTCATGCACCACGGCTCCATCGGGTATAGCAACACTTCCGGTGGCCCCGACGGCGGAAATGCGCCCTTCATGAATGATAAGAATGCCACTTTCGATGGGGTCTCCGGCCACAGGAATAATGTGGGCGTCGGTAAAAGCGTGTGGGGTATCCTGCGCGTGCAAAGGCCAAGCGGCGAGGCAACACAACAACGTCAGGACGTTGATTTTTTTCATGCGGACGAACTCATGGTCAATTAAGCGTGGACTGCAAGATACAATCCTAGCGAAACTAAATGCGCACCCCGCTCCCATCGCATGGCTTGACTCTTTGCCCAGAATCGCCGTCCATATATTTAGCGCGGGTTGAGGAAAAAAATAAGCCGGGCGCGATGTGAAGGCACGTGGATGCGGAAACATCATTTTCAGCTTGATGCAATGCGACACGCTGAAAACCTGGAGCAACGATGCAGCTCGCTCAAGTTAACTGGCGTCTCTGTCCTCAACCGGCGGTCAACCTATGGGTATCGATATGGCCCCTCCGCCACGTCACACACTCCAACGAACGAACTGCCTTTCCTCGGTTTGGGAAAACTATTCCATTCGTTTTTCGATGGGATTGGCGCTGAGCCTAGCCCTTTTGGGCGTGCTTTTTTCCCTTCCCTATGAAGGAAACGTGGCGTATGTCGGGTGGCAGTTCAGTCCTTCGCCGCGCCCGTTTCATCAGGAGCTAATCGACCTCCCTCCAGTTACTGCAATCTCCGATGCCACGAAAGCGCTTGAACGCCCGTTTAAGGACAGCCCCCGAAACGTAGCATCGAACGAAACAGAAACGACTGCATCCTTCCCGCAGCCGAAGGATGAACCGCCCCCGCCTTCTCGTCTGGCTGGTTATGCTCCCGTACTAGAAATGGCGGAACAACGTCCAGAAATTTCGGGTGGCCTGAGTGCCTATTACCTGAATATCAAGTACCCCGATGCCGCCATCAAAGCCCAGATTGAAGGGCGGCTCATCTTGGCCTTTGTGGTGGAGACCAACGGACAGGTTAGCGACATTCAGTTGCTCCGCTCGCTACATCCCCTTTGCGACTCGGCGGCCGTTCAGGCATTGCGAGACACCCGTTTCATCCCCGGCGAGCAGAATGGGCATAAAGTGCGCGTCCGTATGCGCCTTCCCGTGCAGTTTAGGTTACTAGATGAGCACGAGCCCGTGCCGCCTCCCATCGGCGGCCTTATTCCGTGATCGGCCTGTTGGCGTAGGGAGGAGTGACAGAAGGGAATGAAATGATGTGCATGATCCATCCCGAATAGGCGCGAAACATATCCCTCTTGGGACCTAATTGACGAATCACCCAGGACTCACCCCTACGCACAAGGTAACCCTACCACGACCATGCGGGCTCGGGGTAGGCTTCTTCGAGTTCTTCAAGGGTAGGTGCGTCCAAATCCCCGATCTGCACCGTGGGGTGCAAACGGCGGTCTCGCCAGTAGCGTTCGGCACGCCGCGATCCTCTGCGGAGGATAAACTCGGCATTCGTCCCATCCTCCATCACGGTTAAAATCCCTGAGGCCTCATACCGACTGCCAAAGAAGGAACGCCCTCCCCACACCAACTCCATCTCCGCCCGATACTGTTTTGTCCGGGCATCGAATTGCCATTCGTCGATGTAGGCCATGGCGTTGCGATTCGGTACGCCCAGCTTATCGAGCAGCACCTCGGTCGCCTGTTCGACAAACAAGCGCAATTCCACCACGCGGTCGTCGTCATTCTTCTCACGAACCCGCTTTTCGACCGAGGCCAGTCGTACCGGGGCATTGTTAGGAAAACCAGCATATACATCGAAGCGAACATGTGCCTCGCGGTCATCATACAGCGTTGAGTGCAAGTAATACTTGAAGTCGCGATACCCTTCGTACGCCGTCAGATCGAAGCGACCTTCGGTAGTGCCAAACGGCACCATGAGCGACTGTGCTTCGCGGTCCGTTACGTATGCTAGCAGGTATCCGCTGATCCCGCTCGCCTGCTCAATCCGCTCCCATTTATCCGTACCAAACACTTGCCGCTCGGCGATGAACCGAAGGTCGTAGTGCCCTTTTGTGTAGGCCGCATCATCGGGGTAGGAGATGTCGGAAGCGACGCGCAGGCGCTTGGGCGAAGCCTGGGTGCTGTTTTGTTCACAGACCGTGTGTCGCCCGAACGTCCCGCAGACTTCCACCATCAGCGCCTCCCGGTCACCCATACGCTTATCAGCGATGCCAATGGGAGCAAGGGGCCCTGCATACAGCGTGTCGTAGGCCGCATTAAAGAGCAGCACATGGGTGGTATCGGGCGTCGTGAGGCGCTGTCCCCCCACCAATTGCTGCCGGGCAAAGGCCACCCGCACATTGAGGGTATCCCACCCATCGTGCAGCACATCAAGGCGGGTAACGACGTAGGCGTCATTGGTGCATCCAGAAACAAGCATAGCTAATCCAGCTACGAGCAGGCTCCATCCTTTTATGACAGGACCAGGGTGCATCAGGGCGTGATCAGGGCAAAGGGTGTAGAATGTCCAACGACGTAGACAGTATCGTCTGTTCGCAACGCAGTAAAACTACCGTTCGCGTCGGTTTTTGAAAGCAGCAGTGACGGTTATTCTACCGTGCACAAGCCGTGCCTGTTGCAAGACTTGCTAAATATTTAGCACCACAAAAAAAGCCCGTTCGGGAGCGCAACTAAATCACGCGCTCACGCTGCTCGTGTGCGGTACATCAATGGATGAAATGATAGGGCGGGAGCGGTGTGTTGCCTCTTATTCATTCGCATCATAGGCCATCCGCTCGCCACGGAGGAATGCCTCTGCACGATCAACCATCATCGGGCTACCGATGTAAAGTGGCGTGCGCTGGTGCAACCGATCCGGGATTTTTGCCAGGACGCGCCCATAGCCGTCGATGGCTTTGCCGCCTGCCTGCTCCACAATAAAACCCATCGGGTTTGACTCATACATCAGCCGCAGTTTGCCTTCCGGGTTTTTCTCTGTAGCCGGGTACATGTAGATGCCCCCTTTGATCAGATTGCGGTGGAAGTCGGAGACGAAGGAACCGATATATCGTGTCGTTAGGGGACGATTGGGGTTCTCCCCTTCGAGTTGCAACCACTTAATGTATTGCTTGAGTCCTGGCTCGAAAGAGTTGTAGTTGCCTTCGTTTATCGAATACATCTTCCCATCTTTCGGGATCTGAATCTTCGGGTGTGAAAGCAAAAACTCCCCAATAGATGGCTCCAGAGTAAACCCGTTGACGCCATTGCCGGTGGTATACACCAGAATGGTTGAGGAGCCATACACCACGTAGCCTGCGGCAACCTGTTTATCTCCCGGCTGCAGTGCTTCTTCCAGCGCCGGCTCGCGGCCTTCGGGCAGTTCGTACACGCTAAAGATGGTGCCCACAGACACGTTTACATCGATGTTCGACGAGCCATCAAGCGGATCCATCAAGACGATATAGCGTCCGCCCTCTCCCGGCGACGACGCCCCCAGCGGAATGGCTTCGGCATGCTCCTCCGAGCCAATCAAGCACGT